>CAKRPS010000007.1 GCA_934385475.1 uncultured Lachnospiraceae bacterium
AAGTCCTACTTACCACTACTTACCACTTTTGCATAAAAAAATAACCTCTTCCGAAGCGAGGAATAGGCTATTTTACTGGGTTGGGCTGTTATAAAACAGTCAACAGCTTGTAGGGGAATCGAACCCCTGTTTCCGCCGTGAGAGGGCGGCGTCTTAACCGCTTGACCAACAAGCCATGTGCTTGGTACTTGACTATAATATTATATCTCTCACAAAAAAGCAAGCCCTTTTTGAAATTTTTTTAAAAAATTTTCAAAATTCTACATATAATTAAAACAGTATGCAAAATTTCTATAATTTCTTTCACCGTTTCCGGCTCTCTTTCGCATGATGTCCACGCACCACGCGAAGAACCTTCTTCTTACAATTACAGCACTTTACTCAGGAAATCAATAGTTCTTGGCTCTTTCGGATGATTGATCACCTCGTCCGGTGTTCCCTCTTCCACAATGTAACCGCCTTCCATAAAAATAACACGGCTTGCCACTTCTCTCGCAAAACCAATCTCATGTGTCACAACCACCATGGTCATGCCATCCCGTGCAAGTTCCTTCATAACAGCCAGTACCTCACCGACCATCTCAGGGTCCAATGCACTTGTCGGCTCATCAAAAAGCATGATATCGGGATTCATCTCCAGCGCTCTTGCGATTGCCACACGCTGCTTCTGTCCACCGGAAAGCTGGCTCGGAAATGCCGTTGCCTTATCAGAGAGTCCAACTCTCTCAAGAAGCTTCATAGCCTTGTTCTTCGCATCTTCCTTCGACATAGTCTTCAAATGTACAGGTGCCAGTGTCATATTCTTCAAAACAGTCAGGTGATTAAACAGGTTGAAATGCTGGAACACCATTCCGATGTTCTGTCTCACCTTGTTGATATTGGTATGCGGATCGGTCACATCCTGACCGTCAATAATAATCTGTCCTGCTGTCGCAGTCTCTAACTGGTTCAGGCAGCGGAGCAGTGTAGACTTTCCACTTCCGGAAGGTCCAAGCAGTACTACCACTTCTCCCTCGGAGACCTCCAGGCTGATATCCTTCAAAACCTCTAGAGAGCCAAAATTCTTTTTCAGATTGCGAACGGAAATCTTGTTATCTGCCACGGTTTACTCTCCTTTCAATATTCTTAGACACCTTGCTCAGGGTCACGATAACGATCATGTACATGACACCGATGATAGCCCATGTCTCAAGATTCTTAAAGGTGTTACCCATAATCGTCTTACCCACATTCGTAAGTTCCGGGAAGCCGATAACAGACAGGATAGAGGTATCTTTTAAGGTTATGATAAACTGATTGATAATAGACGGGATCATTGTCTTGATCGCCTGTGGCACAACTACGAGAGCCATCGTTGAGCCATAGGAAAGTCCGAGACTTCTTCCCGCTTCCATCTGTCCACGATCCACGCTCTGGATACCCGCACGGATAATCTCAGCCATATAAGCACCGCAGTTCATGGAAAGTGCGATCGTACCTGCCTGCAGCGCATTCAGACGAAAATCACTGAATCCAATTCCCTGAATTCCCGCCGGAACACCAAAATATATGAAATAGGCCAGTACGATAAGCGGCACACCTCTGACGGCATCCACATAGACCGTTCCTATGCAATTCAATACTCTGTTATGCCCTACGTTCATCAGACCAAACACCATACCGATTATCATCGCAAACACAAGCGATAACAGAGTCAGCAGTAAGGTCTGTCCCAATGCACGTATCAGCATCGTTCCGTATGTCTGAACAATCATCCCCATAAAACATATCTCCAATTCTAAAGTCTAATCTGTCCGATACACTAAAATCTCCGGAGTGCCCCTGAGACACTCCGGATAAAAGTGTTCACTATGCTATTATCGCAGATATCTCATTATTTCTCAAGATATTTTGCAATGATTTCATCATACTTGCCGTTTGCCTTGATATCAGCAAGACCAGCATTGAACATATCCAGAAGTTTCTGGTTGTCTGCGTTCATGATAGCGAATCCGTAAGGTGCACCATCGCTCTCCATTCCATCCGGAATCTCCAGTGCAAGGTTACCTGTCTTGATAGAGTCTGCCATGATCGGAGTATCCTCTACACATGCAGCGGAGTTACCAAGAATAACATCCTGATACATGGTCGGTGAATCCTCGAATACAGTGGTTGTAAATCCATACTTATCCTTCAGGCTCTCTGCAAAATCAGCACCTGCAGTACCGTTCTTTACGGCAACATTCTTACCCTTGAGGTCCTCAAAGCTCTTGATGTCGCTTCCTTCCGGAACTACAAAAGTCTGTGTTGCATCATAGTAACCGTCTGAGAAAATCCAGCCGGAATCAATTCTTTCCTGTTTGATCGTAGCGCCTGCGATCAGACCGTCTGCCTGACCAGCCTGTACTGCTGCTACCGCTGCATCCCATCCAAGGCTCTGAAGTTCATACTTGAATCCCTGATCCTCTGCAATTGCTGCCAGTACGTCTACATCGATACCAACGAAGTCTCCGTTCTCATCTGTGAACTCAAAAGGACGGAATACAGTATCTGTTGCGATAATCCATACCTTGTCATCATCGGCTGCTGCCGTATCATCTGCTGCCTCTGTGGTGTCTGCAGCAGCATCCTCTGTAGTCTCCTGCGCTGCGCTGACATCGGCTGCAGCTTCTTCTGTTGCTGCATCCTCTGTTGCTGCGGGTTCTGTTGTAGTTGTGTCTGCGCTGCTGCCGCATGCTGTCATAGAAAATACCATGCATCCGATCAGAGCCATTGCTGCTAATTTCTTCATAATATCCTCTCCTTTTTTAAGCTTTCGCTTTTTTAACATAAAAGACGGTGTATTATCCCATTACACCGCCCTTGATGCTTCGTAAACAGTATATGTATTTTCTCATTTCTTGTCAAGGGATAATTGTATACAAAAATACAGCGACTATTCAGAGCCATGTAGACATTAGTGCCTGTTCATGCTCGCATGACAGCAGGCACGGATGTCTATATGGCGAATACGTTTCTGAATAGCCACTGTATTTATATTCCTGGCTACATATTCTCGGCCGCAGCCAGAATGATGCTTACCGCCTTGTCGATCCCCAGTTTCTCTGTGTTCAGGGTCAGATCATAATTTCTGGCATCCCCGTACACACGGTTCGTATAATACTCGCAGTACTTCTTTCTCGCCTTATCCACTGCCTTGACATCATTTACCACCTGATCTGCAGGCACCTGATCCATCAGGCCTCTCATACGCTTTACTCTCCACTCAAATCCGGCATGGATAAACACGTTGAGGCAGTGATCAAACTCTTTCAGGATATAATCGCCGTTACGTCCGACGATCACACAGTTTTCTTTGTTTGCCAGTTCCCGGATCGCATCCCGCTGTGCTTTCCACAGTTCTTCCTCCAAAGGTTTGTTGTAAAAATCAAACAGACTCTGTGCAAATCCAAAGTTTTTGGGCACACGCTCATCCCACTTCCGCACCTGGCCCGGGTCCAGATTCGAGCCTGCCATCGCGGTTTTCAGGATAATATCCTTGTCATAATATTCAATACCGAGCTGCTTCGCAACCTTTCTTCCGATCTCGGCACCACCCGCGCCGAACTCTCTTCCTATTGTAATAATCTTTCTCATAACCGTTTCCTCCTTTTTTATGACACTGCAAAATCAAACAAACTGATCTGATTCGACTCCGGAAGATTTCCCAGAAGTCCGAGACTGCTCATCAGCTCCACGATCGTCTTCGATGCCTTCGTTCTCTCCCGGAAATCATCCTTGCTCAGGAAAGGACCGTCCTTTGCCGCCTCCACGATCGCGTCCGCCGCCTTTTCACCAAGACCATCAATACTGTTCAATGACGGCATCAGTTTGCCATCAACCACCTGAAAAAGTCTTGACTGCGCGGTAAAAATATCGATCGGCACAAAATCAAAGCCTCTGGCATACATTTCCTGCACGATCTTCATGTCTTTATAAGCATTCTGCTCCTTCTGTGACAGGGATTCGCTTCTTCTGTTATAATCATCCATCACATTTTCCAGATGACGCTGTCCCTGACACATCAGCTCATAGGAAAATGCCGAAGCACGGATACTGAAATATGCCGCGTAGTAAGCAAGCGGATAATTGACCTTACAGTACGCAATACGCCATGCCATCATGACATAGGCTGCCGCATGGGCCTTCGGGAACATGTACTTGATCTTCTTGCACGATCCAATATACCAGTCCGGCACATCCTGTTCCTTCATGGCGTCGATCCACTCCGGCTTGAGACCCTTTCCTTTTCGCACACTCTCCATGATCGTGAAAGAGAGCGCCGGGTCCACTCCTTTCTGGATCAGATAGATCATAATATCATCTCTACAACATATTGCTGTAGAAATCGTAGCCTTTCCCTCTTCGATCAGCGTCTGTGCATTGCCCAGCCACACGTCTGTTCCGTGGGAAAGTCCTGATATCCGCACCAGATCCGTAAAGCACTTTGGCTTTGCGTCAATTACCATCTGGATAACGAAATCCGTTCCAAACTCCGGTATTCCAAGGCTGCCAATCTTGCACCCGCCGATCTGGTCCGGCGTGATCCCAAGTGCCTCCGTGGACTGAAAAAGACTCATGACCTGCTTGTCGTCCAGCGGGATGGTGACCGGATCAATTCCTGTCATATCCTGCAGCATACGGATCATGGTCGGATCATCGTGTCCCAGAATATCCAGCTTCAAAAGGTTGTGGTCGATCGAATGGTAGTCAAAATGCGTCGTGACCGTCTCCGTGGTCATATCGTTCGCCGGATGCTGCACCGGAGTAAAGGAATTGATGTCCTCCCCCACCGGCAGTACCACGATACCGCCCGGATGCTGTCCTGTGCTTCTCCGGATTCCGGTACAGCCCGTTACGATCCGGTTGATCTCGCACACCCTCTTGTGTTTTCCTCTCTCTTCATAGTAGTTCTTGACATATCCGAAGGCCGTCTTGTCCGCAAGCGTTCCGATCGTACCTGCCCGGAATGTCTGACCATATCCAAAAATAACCTCTGTATATTTATGTGCCTTACTCTGATACTCTCCCGAGAAATTCAGGTCGATATCCGGTTCCTTATCTCCTTTAAATCCAAGGAAAGTCTCAAACGGAATATCAAAGCCCTCCTTGCGCAACGGCTCTCCGCAGACCGGACAGTTCTTATCCGGCATATCACAACCGGCACCACCTCCGTACGCCTTTACCTCCTCCGAATCAAAATCATAATAATGACAGTTTGGACACAGATAGTGCGGACTTAAAGAGTTAACCTCCGTAATTCCCGCCATATTGGCCACAAAGGAACTTCCGACCGATCCTCGCGATCCAACCAGATAGCCATCCTCCACAGACTTCCACACCAGCTTCTGCGCAATGATGTACATTACGGCAAAACCATTGGAAATAATCGAGTGAAGTTCTTTCTTCAGACGGTCCTCCACGATCTGCGGAAGCTCGTCACCGTACAGCTCATGTGCCCTGTTGTAACAGATATCGGTAAGAAGCTGGTCGCTGTTCTCTATGACCGGCGGACATTTGTCCGGCCGCACCGGCGACATTGACTCGATCATATCTGCGATCAGGTTGGTGTTGGTGATGACCACTTCCTCCGCCTTGTCGCTTCCGAGGTACATAAACTCTTCCAGCATCTCCTCCGTCGTCCTCAGATACAGCGGCGCCTGGTTATCCGCATCCGGAAAGCCCTGGCCTGCCATGATAATTCTCCGGTAGATTTCATCCTCCGGATTCAGGAAATGCACATCACAGGTTGCAACCACCGGCTTGTGGAACTGTTCTCCCAGCCGCACGATCTTCCGGTTCATCTCCTTCAGATCCTCCTCCGACTGGATGTTTTCATGCTTCTCTGACTCGATCATGAAGCGGTTGTTGCCAAGCGGCTGAATCTCCAGATAATCATAGAAATTCACCAGTCTTGCAATCTCGGTTTCCGCCTTTCCGTCAAGCAGTGCACGGTACAGTTCTCCCGCCTCACAGGCACTTCCCACGATCAGGCCCTCCCGGTACTGATTCAGGATACTCTTGGGAATACGGGGTCTTCGCGCAAAATAAGTAAGATGGGACATGGAAACCAGGCGATACAGATTCATTCGTCCCACATTGTTCTTTGCCAGAATGATGACATGGTAGGTCGGCAGCCTGCGGATCACATCCGGACTTGACTTTCCCTTTTCATTGATCTGGGAAAGTGTCGTGATGCCATCCTTCTCCATCATCACAATAAATTTCACAAATATCTCCGCAGTAGCCTCCGCATCATCCACCGCACGGTGATGATTTTCGAGCGATACGCCCAGTGTTTTGGCAACCGCATCCAGCGTATGTTTAGCCTGTGCCGGAAGCATGACACGCGATATTCCGACTGTATCGATGTATGTAAAATCATGCTCTATCCCCTGCCTGTTGCAGTTTTCCTTGATAAAGCTCATATCGAATTCCGCATTGTGCGCCACAAGCATACAGCCCTTGCAGAACTCCATAAATTTCGGCAGCACTACCTCTATCGTCTCTGCTCCCACCACCATATCATCGGTGATACTTGTCAGTTTCTCAATCCGGAAGGGAATCGGAACCTGCGGGTTCACAAAGGTCGAGAAACGGTCTACGATCCTTCCCTCCGATACCTTGACCGCACCGATTTCGATGATACGGTTCTCAACCGGTGAAAAACCGGTTGTCTCTATATCAAACACGACAAAATCCTGTTTGAAATCCTGTCCCTTTTCATTGGTTGCGATCTGGTGAAGGTCATCTACCAGATATCCCTCCACGCCGTAGATCACCTTGAAGAAATCCTGCTTGTCGGGATTCTCATCTCCCGCTTCCTGTCTCTTTTTCTTTTCTTCCTTCCACAGATCCTCCCAGACATGGTTCGCATCCGGGAAAGACTGTACAACGCCATGATCTGTGATGGCAATTGCGGGATGCCCCCACTTGTACGCTCTTTTGACGATGTCTTTTGCCTCGGATACCCCGTCCATATCGCTCATCTTCGTATGGCAGTGAAGCTCCACACGTTTGCGCGCACTGGTATCCATCCGGGAAATCGTAAAATCCGGGATCTTCTTGATTCCGGATACAGAACTGATCGACAGCTCATGATCAAACCGGTCCATTGTCGGCATTCCCAGAATCTTGATAAAGGCTCCGGGCTTGATATTCTCCGTCACCTCTGCCACCTGGTCATTATGTACAAACAATTTGATCGTCATCGTATCCGAATAGTCTGTGACGTCAAATATAAGAATTGTCTTTTCGTTTTTGATCTCTCTTTTATCAATATTGAGGACTTTGCCGCGGATAACCACCTCACCCACTTCGCCCACAATCTCCTCAATGGGCATTGCATCTCCCTCGAAATCCTTTCCAAACAGCACATCGGGATTGTCTGAACGCTTGAGTGCCCGCCGAAAATCCTGACGGTCTCCCTTTTTGTTCCATTTTCCCTTTGCAGCGGGCTGGCTCTCCTGCATCGCCGCACCGGCAGCCGCCTCCTGCATCGCCGCCTCCTGCGCTGCAAGCTGCTGTGCCTGCTCCTGTGCATACCGGTCTGCTTCCTCCTGGCTGAAGCCGTCTGCTGCCCCCTGTTCCGGACTGCCAGCCGTCTGCTGCCAGCCAAAAGCATTTGCAGCCTTAACAGGCGTTGCATAACCGGCTCTTGCCGCAATCTGCGCTACCTGCATGGCAAGCTTCTGTTCATCCTCTTTCCGGAACCTGCCTTCTTCCCGTTCCTTATAGGCCACTCTGGCCTCAAGAGGAAATCCGCATCTTTCCTGAAATATTTTCTCCAGAATCCGGATCAATTCCTCCGTCTTGCTTCTTCCCAGCACAGAGTCTTCCACAATTAACAACATTTTGTTGTTTTCTTCAAACTCTATATCCGCCTTTTTGAAAAGATTGTATTCTACCGGGGAGTACTCCCGAAGCTCCAGCAGAATACTCTCCCGGTAGGCATCCATAAGCTTGGCCGGATCATACTGCGCGGAAAGCCTGAAATGCTCGTATATTTTGATCACCATGGAAGCATTCGGGAAAAACTGCTTCTTGATCTCCTGCTCTACCTTGAGCACCAGCATTTTCTGGATCAGATGCTCTGACATAATATAGATCCGCAGAAAATCCTTCCGCTTCGTGGAAGTTACTCTCTCCACTGTCACCTGCTCAAACAGCTCTTTCTCCGCACTATCCAGTTGTAAGGTTGGAAATACTTCAAAAAACTTTTTGCTCATCTGCTCTTCTCTTATCAGTTCTCATTCCAGTGCAGAAGCTCCTCCCGCAGAACCGCAAGAAGCTGATCCTCCGGCACCTTCCGCACGATCTCACCCTTTTTGATCAGGAGACCTTCACCGACACCACCGGCAATTCCGATGTCTGCTTCCTTCGCCTCTCCGGGGCCGTTGACTGCACAGCCCATCACCGCTACCTTGATGTCAAGCGGAATATCGGCCACCATAGCCTCCACCTGGTTTGCCAGACCGATCAGATCGATCCTGGTTCTTCCGCAGGTAGGACAGGAAACCACCTCAATACCGCCCTTGCGAAGCCCTAAGGTTCTCAGGATCAGCTTCGCGGATTTGATCTCCTCCACCGGATCTCCTGTCAGGGATACACGGATCGTATCGCCGATTCCCTGATTCAGGATCAGCCCAAGGCCGATCGCTGATTTGATGTTGCCACTCAGCAGGGTACCGGATTCTGTAATTCCCACATGGAGTGGATACTTTGTCTTCTCGGCAAGAATCTCATGTGCCTTCACACACATCATCACATCGGAGGATTTAATGCTGATCACCAGATTGTCATAGCCAAGATCCTCTATGATCCCCACCTTGTCAAGTGCGCTCTCGACAATTCCCTCCGCTGTCACGCCGTGATATTTCTCCACAAGCTCTCTCTCCAGAGAACCGCTGTTGACGCCGACACGGATTGGAATATTTCTCTCTCTGGCAACCTCCACCACGGCTGCCACTCTCTCCCGGTTACCGATATTTCCCGGGTTGATACGGATCTTGTCTGCTCCGTTCTCCATGGCAGCAATCGCCATCTTATAGTCAAAATGGATATCGGCCACCAGAGGTATGTGAATCTGTTTCTTGATCTCTGCAATTGCCTCTGCCGCCTCTTTGGTCGGCACGGTACAGCGGATGATCTCACAGCCTGCCTTCTCCAGTCTGAGAATCTGCTCAACGGTCGCTTTGACATCCTCTGTCCTTGTATTTGTCATAGACTGGATCAGGATCGGGTTGCCCCCGCCGATCACTCTGTCTCCGATTTTTACTACTTTTGTATTGTCGCGGTACATGTACTTATCCTCACTTTCATTCCTAATATTATACATGAATCCCCCTAAAAAGTACACTCCCGCTTTTTCTCAGAAAACCATATACTCTTCTCCACTTTCCGGATATAACGGTGTGCTCTACGGCAGATTTTGGGCCGTCCTGCGGCCCGCAGACACTCCTGCATTTCCCCCA
This sequence comes from uncultured Lachnospiraceae bacterium, assembly GCA_934385475.1. GTDB lineage: Bacteria > Bacillota > Clostridia > Lachnospirales > Lachnospiraceae > UBA3282. The sequence continues at coordinate 9,492 of CAKRPS010000007.1, forward strand.
TCAGTTCGCGTGTGCTCCCATATCTTTCACATGGCTTTTCCATGGTGCATTTTCGGATCACCTGATCAAGCCGCCTGCTCAGCATCGGCTCATAGCACCGTATGGAAAGCTCCCCATAGGGCGGAGCGGACGGATCTGCCCCTGTCACCATATAGTACAGGGTCTTTCCAAACGCATACATATCCGCTGACGGCCCAAGCTCCTCTCTCCCCGGTCCATCCGTTCTCTGCTCCGGAGCTGCATACCCGTTTGTTCCAGCAACACGCCGAACCTTCCTCCCGTCCTGCGAAAGCACCACTGCCGCTCCCCAGTCGATCAGTTTCAGGCTGCCATCTCTCTGTACCATGATATTGTCCGGCTTAAGATCGCAGTACAGAACTGCCGGACTTTTTTCATGGAGATAAACAAACAGCTCCAGAAGCTCTATTGCTTTTTCCAACGCCTTCCTCTCTGTGAAAGGCCCTTTCTGCGCGACATACGTCTGCAACGTCACACCGTCCACATATTCCATCACCAGAAAGCTGCTGTCTGCCTCTCCCTGATCGTAAACCACCGGTATCAGGGGATGCTGCAAACACTGCAAAAAGGCAGCCTCTCTCCGCACAAGCCGGTCCGCTTCCCCGCTTTCTGCCCGCGCAAGCTTTACAGCCACAGGACGCTGCAGCTTTCTGTCCACTCCCCGGTACACCTGCGCCCATCCACCCATCCCGATCTGCTCCTGAATCTCATATCTTCCCTCCAAAACACTTCCTGCTTCCATCACGTCCTCCTAACTCATAAATTTTCACGTTGAAGTGTACAAATCAATAACCAAGCAAAAGACCCTTGAGAGGACAAAGGTTCGCAAAACTGCGAACCTCGGTACTTAGTGGCTGTATTTTAGCCACTTACGTACCATTGCGTCTGGAACGGAGCGAAAGCGCGTCCTAGCTGGTTATTCGATTTGCACACTTTCATCGTAAATTTTTAATTTTGCAATTGCCTATTATAATGTCATGTCATCTAACTTTTATGTAAACCGCCGAGATATTATCCCGCTCTCCGCGTCTCCTGTCGCAGTCCGCAATCTCCCTCAGCCGCCGTCTGATCTGTTCCTCCGTCTGAATTTCTTCCGGTGCAAGAACCTCTCCCAGCTCCCCGATCGCTGTCCTGCGAAAGAATCCGTCACTGCACAGCAGAAAAGAATTCCCTCTTCCCGTGACACCATAGCGGTGATCCGGCACAAAAAAGCCAAAGCTCCCGACACATTTTGTCAAACGTCCATCCTCTGTCACGTGATCCGTCGTAAGTGCCTCCACACAGCGTTTCCTGCCAAAGCGGTAAATCCTGCTGTCTCCGAGGTGCCACAGAAGATATTTTCCTTCCAGCAGCACAAGCACAGAAAGCGTTGTTCCCGCCTCGATCTCCCTGTTTTCACAGTCCTTCCTGATTTTCTCCTGTAAGTGGTAGAGCAGCCTGTCCAGCGCCCTCTGGATGACCCAGATCCTTTTTCTTTTGTAACACGCCCTCACCAAAAATTCGTAGTACCACTCCTGTAAAGCTCTGGTGACGAGGGCACTCATCACTGCCCCTTCATCATGTCCCCCCATTCCATCGCACACTGCCGCAAGCACAATCCGTCCTCTTCCCGTAAGGGTCTGAAGCAGCAGGATGGAATCCTGATTCTGTCTGCGAAATTCACCGACATCCCAATATACCCCTGTCAGATATTGCATAAACTTTCCTTTCTTTTTCTGATTCTAATTTTCCTGAAAATTTCCCGACTTCTGGGAATATGACTAAAAAGATAATTAAGATGAGTCCAGTCTAGCAAAAAAGCCGGTGCATGTCAATGCACCAGCTTCATAATATCGTTGTACATAACAAAGAGCATCAGAACCATAAAGGCTACAAAACCGGCCAGATGCACCATGCCCTCCTTTTCGGGGGAGATTGGTTTTCCTCTCACCACCTCGATCAGCATGAATACAAGTCTTCCGCCGTCCAGCGCCGGAAGCGGCAGCAGATTCAGGATTCCAAGGTTGACAGATAACAGGATCACAATGTTCATCATCGTGAACAACACTGAGGAAAAGCCATACGGTTTCACCTCTTCATAGGTGTCTCCGACAAACTGGGCCATCCCGATCGGGCCCGACACATCGTCTTTGGACGCCTGCCCTGTCAGGAGCATCCCAAGGCTCTTGTAGGTTGCCTTCACCCAGTATTCCACCTCGTAGAAGCTGTACTGAAATACCTGAAAAGGATTACATTTGATATACTCTCCGGCCCCCAGCAGACCGATATAATACCTTCCGGCCGTCGCGTCATACATCGGTGTGATGACTGTCGTATTTTTCTCGCCGTCTCTGGTATACTGCACCTCCAGTGTTTCCCCTTCGTTCAATGCCGAGATCAGGCTGATCTCACGATATACATGAATCCGTTCATGTCCGATCTTTGTGATGATATCCCCCTCCTGAAGTCCTGCCTCCTGCGCAGGGGAATTCTCCATAAAGCCCATGACCACCGGTCTGTCAACACCGGTAAAAGCCACAACGATCAGTGCAAAGATAAAGGCCAGCAGAAAGTTGAAAAAGGGCCCTGCAAATACTGTAGCGATCCTTCTCCACACTCCTGCCTCCGTAAAGGCACAGCCCTCCGGCTTTTTGACATCTGACAGCTGCGCTGCCTGTTCGGTTTTCAGTTCCTCCTGAAAATTGCCATCTTCTCCGTCAAACATACAGGCTCCACCAAGGGGCAGAAGCTTGACAGAGTATTTTGTCCCTCCTTTTTCAAAGGAAAAAAGAGTCGGCCCCATTCCCACCGAAAATTCCAGCACACGGATGCCGTTTCTCCGTCCGATGATATAATGTCCAAATTCATGGGAAATCACAACAACTCCAAAAATCAGCAAAAATAAAATAATGGTTACCAGCAATCTTCTACTCTCCAAATCTCTGTTTTATAAATTCATAGGTTGCAGCTTCGGTCTGCAGGATCTCCTCCACAGAAGGGTCTGCGATCACCTTATGTGCCTCCATGGAAGCCTCTATCAGCTCCGGTATCTGCAAAAACCGGATCTTTCTCTGTAAGAACAGGGCAACTGCCTTCTCATTGGCTGCATTAAACACGGTTGGCATGGTTCCTCCCGCCGTGGCTGCCATATAGGCAAGCTTCAATCCACGGAAGGTCTCCATATCCGGCTCCTCAAAGGTGAGACTGCCCAGCTTAAAGAAGTCCACTCTTCCGTTGTTCATAGGTCTTCTGTCCGGATAAAACAGCGCATACTGGATCGGCAGCTTCATATCCGGCACACCGAGCTGTGCCATAATGCCTCCGTCGACAAACTCCACGCCGGAATGTACAATGCTCTGCGGATGTACCAGCACCTGTATCTGCTCCAGCTTCACGTCAAAGAGCCACTTTGCCTCCATGACTTCCAACCCCTTGTTGCACAGGGACGCGGAATCGATCGTAACCTTCTTTCCCATTGACCAGTTCGGATGCTTGAGCGCATCCTCCACTGTCATATTCTCCAGTTCTTCTCTTTTTCTGCCCCGGAACGGGCCCCCCGATGCCGTCAGGAGGATCTTGCTCACGCGCTCCCGCCGCTCTCCATGGAGTGACTGGAAAATAGCGCTGTGCTCGCTGTCCACCGGAAGGATCGGCACCTGATGCTTTGCGGCAAGCGGCATGATAATGTGGCCTGCTGTCACAAGCGTCTCTTTATTGGCCAGCGCAATTGCTTTTCCGCTCTCGATCGCGGCTATGGTAGGTCTGATACCTATCATTCCCACAATTCCTGTCACCAATACTTCCATCTCCTGCACTGTAGACACTTCGATAAGACCTTCCATGCCACAGACGATCTTCACATCCACATCTCTTAATCTCTGTCTGAGATCCTCTGCTGCCTCCGGCGTCCACATGGCAACGATGCGTGGTCCAAACTCCCGCACCTGTTTTTCCATCAGTTCTACATTTCTGCCTGCCGCAAGCGACACGACCTGTAAATCTTTTTCTTTTCTGACTATCTCAAGTGTCTGTGTTCCGATAGAACCCGTGGAACCCAGAATTCCTATCTTCTTCATCCCGTCCGTACCTTTCCTTTATCTGTCTTTATCGGTCTCTACAACAGGCTGAGTTTCCCCAGCTCATTGATCAGGAGCAGTCCTCCCAGAATCAGCGGAGCCGTCATAATAACACTGTCAAAACGGTCCATAATTCCTCCGTGCCCCGGGATCAGCTTTCCGTAGTCCTTGATCTCATGATCTCTCTTGATCGCCGAAGCCGCCAGATCTCCCACCATGGACACAAGCGCACCCACAACGCCAAGTGCTGCCGCCATAGCCGGCGGAAGTGACGCATCCGTATATCTGTTAATGACAAAATGTGTGTACAGCAAAAGCAGCAGCGCAGCTCCTACGATACCGCCTACCGCACCTTCCACGGTTTTCTTCGGGCTGAGCTTCGGTGTCATCTTATGCTTTCCGATCAGAATTCCGACTGCATAGGCACAGGTATCGCTTCCCCAGGAGCACAGAAATACAAACCATACCAGATATTTTCCCTCTGTGAATCCCTCGCGGATCAGATAGAGGAAGGACAGCAGTACCGGTGCATACAGAAATGCAAAGGTTGCCGCCATGACCTGCCCTGCCTTAAACTTGGGAAAAGTGAACACATATACAAAAAGAAAGGCGAGCATAGCAAACACGATAAAACCGGTCACAACAAGATAAAGAGCCTCCCTGTCTATTTCACACCAGGGACTCAACGCTCCGTAAACACACACATAATACAACAGAATGACTGCCATTCCCGTTATCTCAAGCGCATTCAAAGCCTTTCCTTCCTGCCCCACTTTGCAGGCCTTCGTCAGCTCTCTGTATGCAATAAGAGAGATAACCAGAAGCGTCGCGGCAAGTACCGCCCCACCTGATAAAATAGTAGCTATTGCAATCAGGACCAGTATGATCCCACTGATCAGCCTCGTTCTAAACATAACACTATCCTCTACTCTTCCGTGATAAGACCGTATCTTCTGTCTCTGCTATTATATGCCTCCACAGCCTTTTCCAATTCTTCCTTTGAGAAATCAGGCCATGCTACCGGCGTAAAATAAAACTCCGTATAAGCAAGCTGCCACAGCAGGAAATTGGAGATTCTCTGCTCGTTACAGGTCCGTATCAGAAGATCCGGCTCCGGTATTCCTGCAGTATCCAGTGTATCACTGAGAAGCTCCTCCGTGATCTCCTCCGGCTTCAGCTGCCCGTCTGCCGTCTGCTTTGCCAGCTTTCTGACTGCCCTCACGATCTCATCTCTTCCACCGTAATTGATGGCGATCTGAAAATGCAGTCCGGTATTGTCCTTCGTTGCCTCTTCCAGCTGGGCAATCCTCTCACGGATATCCTCCGCAAGTCTGCTTTTCTCTCCGATGACCCGGACACACATGTTATTCTTTGCCGCTGTCTTAAGACAGGTTTTCATATAATTTCTGAGTAAGGTCATCAGCGCATCGACCTCATCCTTGGGTCTGTTCCAGTTCTCTGTGGAAAAGGCATAGACTGTCAGGTACTGAATCCCCATCTTATAAGCCTGTTCGCAGATTACCTCTACTGTTTTGGCTCCTTGCACATGTCCGTAATTGCGGGGCATTCCCTTGCTCTTGGCCCATCTTCCGTTTCCATCCAGAATGATCGCCACATGCCTTGGTATCGTCAACCCTTCTTTCATATTCTCCGTCCTCCGATATCTGTTTCACCGCGACCAAAAAAGGGCAACAGAATACTCTATCCTGCAAGCCCCTCTTTTTTGCCGTCTTTAAAATGCCTGTTTTATACAGTAAGGATTTCTTTTGATTTGTCCTCTACCAGCTTGTCGATGTCCTTGATATACTTATCTGTAATCTTCTGAAGCTCATTTTCCAGTTCCTTGATCTCATCCTCAGAAACCTCTGTCTTTGCAAGCTTCTTAAAGGCATCATTGCCGTCACGTCTCACATTACGGATAACAACCTTGTTCTCTTCTCCGCGCTTCTTGACGTCCTTAACCAGTTCTTTTCTGCGCTCCTCCGTCAGCTCCGGAAATACCAGGCGGATCAGGGTACCATCGTTTGTGGGAGTGATACCAACATCTGACATCATGATTGCTTTCTCAATCTCTTTGAGAAGACTCTTTTCCCACGGCGCGATCTGAATAACTCTCGCCTCGGGTACCGTGATATTTCCTACCTGCTGAATCGGGGTAGGGGTTCCATAGTAATCTACCTTAATCTTATCCAGTACATGGGGATTTGCACGTCCTGCGCGGATTGCTGCGAGATCTGTTGCCAGAAACTCATACGCCTTCTGCATTTTCTCCTCATATGGCTTTAATCTTGCATCCATCTTACTTTACTCCTCCGATTTATATATTATCCTGCCGGTGCCTTGGCTGTCCGGCTGTCTATACGGTAACCTTTGTACCGTTGAACTTTCCCTTTATGGTGTTGACAATGCTGTCCTTCTCATTCAGGCTGAACACCCACATCGGCATCTTGTTATCCCTGGCGAGAATAGATGCTGTCATGTCTACCACCTGAAGATTCTTCTCGATCACTTCGTCAATAGAAACCTCCTCATACCGCTTGGCATTTGGATTGATCCTCGGATCGTCATCGTAAACTCCGTCAACTGCCTTTGCCAGAAGAATGACATCCGCATCTACCTCAATTGCCCGGAGTACAACTCCCGTATCCGTTGAGAAATAGGGATGTCCGGTTCCTCCTGCAAAGAAAACCACCATATTCTTTGCAAAATATTTATTGGCTCTGTCCTTGGAAAAAAGCTTGGTAAAAGAACCACATTCAAACGGAGTCAGAATATTTGTCATCATGCCAACCGAACGGAAAATCTCCGAGACATAGATACAGTTCATGATCGTTGCAAGCATTCCGATCTGGTCAGCCTTGGTACGGTCAATATTTTCACTGGAACGTCCTCTCCAGAAATTACCGCCGCCGATGACAATACCAACCTGGATTCCGTCATCGACAAGCTGCTTGACCTGCATAGCTACCATGCGTACGGTCTCCTCGTCAAATCCGGTCTTTTTCTCTCCTGCCAGTGCCTCTCCACTGAGCTTTAACAGAATTCTCTGCATATTCTTCCTCACTTCCGCACAGCTCCCTGTGCCAGTTGTCTTGATCACATACTTATTTCTTTTTCTTGAAATCCTCGAAGAAGGATGTCGGATTTACGTCCGCATAGCACTGTGAACACATACCTTCAATAACCGCGCCGTTGTTGATCTGAACGGATTTGGACTTGATATTTCCCATAACAATTGCGGAGGTGTCCAGAATAACCGGGCCGTGAACATCAATGTCACCCTTTACTGCTCCGGCGATCACTGCACTTGTCGCAGAGATATTGCCGATCACAACAGAACTCTGTCCGATCTTAACGCTTCCCAGACTGTTGATCTCACCTGTGATTTTTGCACCCTCTGCATAAATCTCCGCTGCCTTGGAATTGCCCTGTATGGTACCTGTGATATTAAGCTTACCGAGAAGGTCAATATTACCGTTTACTGTTCCGATCAATTCCAGCGATCCCTTTGATACAATATCACCTGTAAGTGTCATACCTACGGTAACAATCGCTGTTTCATCCATAACTTCCTGTGTCTCCATCTTCTTCCCATCCCTCTGATTATTTTGATATGTTGTAAAGCTGCCGAACTTTCTATCCGGTTTTCTTGCCGGTTCTGTAACAGGCTTTCTCTCCTCCGGTACCGGAATTGTTTTCTTCTCTTCCGGTGCTGGCTGTTGTGTAGGTGTAATGCTCTTGTTAATCGTCTGTGTAGGTGTAATGCCCTTATTGACCGTCTGTGTAGGTGTAATGCCCTTATTGACCGTCTGCAAAGGCTCCGCTGCCGGTGTCTTGTGTTCCGGCACTGTTATCTGCGGCGCTGCCTGCACTTTGGCATCCTTCTCCTGCGTTGCTTTCTCCACCGTCTTTTCAGATTTCTCCAGCTTGTCAAGCATACTGCTCAGGTCAAGAGAGTCTACCGCTTCTCCGGTACCCGATGCTTTCTTTTCCTCGCTGCCGGACATAACTGCATCCAACTGTTCCTCCGGCATCAGTTCATTCACTGCCTGGGAGAGATCCTCTTTTAAATCCGAGAAAAAACCCATCTTCTCTTCCTCCATTCTTTAGTCGTTACTGATATGATGAACCGGTTCCGTATCGTCTGTGATCGGAACGATCCGTGTCTTATCCATCGCCTGTATCGTCTCTATTACTTCCGGAAGGGCTTCCACCGTAGAATTTTTGTTCGTCGCGTCATGCATCAATATCATTGCCTCGTGATAATTCTCCAGCTTCTCCGTACAATTCTTCACAATGTCTTCCGGACTGATATAAGTATTCGCCGCATCTCCCGAAGATACATTCCAGTCAAAATAAGAAATTCCCCGCTGATCTAGATAAGAGATCAGGTCGTGCATATCCACTTCGCTCACCGTATTGCTGCTTCCACCCGGAAATCTGCAGAATTTGCAGCGTACTCCCGTCGTCTGGTACAGAAAGTTCTGCAACTTCGTAAGATCAGCGGCATATGTCTCCACTGACTGATAAATCTCCTTATATTTGTGGCTGTAGGAATGCATCGCAAGCGTATGCCCTTCCTCCACTATACGGTTATATAACGGCTGATATTCTTTGTTTTCCTTGCCTACGACAAAAAAAGTTGCCTTCACATCATATTCTGCCAGAATATCCAGAATCTTTCCGGTATTCCCGCTCGGTCCATCGTCAAAGGTCAGATATACCTCCCGCACATCCTCCTCCGGCTCTTCTTCCGCATCTGCCTCTGCAAACACCGGAGTGACCGCCTCCTGCTTACTATGATCCTCTGCGTCCTCCGGTTCCTCACTCACTGTCGGCCCGGGAACTTCTTCTATCTCATTCATAACGGCTGTTTTTTCATTTTCAGCCCGCAACATACGCAACTCTTTTTCTACCTGATATAACCTGATCCCCAGGAAAATGCATAATGCCAAAAGAATCAGGATCGTCGCAAGTGGAACGATGACTATCAGCTTTTTGAGCCTGCGGACCCTTTTCTTTCGAGCCTGCACCTGTGCCTCTTCAGCATCTGTTCCAGCCATCTATACCGACTCCTTATCTCATACTCCCTTATACTATATCATATTCATGTGATAACGCAAAGGAAAAAAGAGAGATTTACATAAAAAAAGTGTCTGTACAGGAAATTACTTTCCCATACAGACACTTTACTGTTTACTTTTCAAAAGACAGGTTCAATCCGGTTTGATAACACCTGATTTTACATTCCCATCTGCTTTGCAACTTCAGCTGCAAAGTCTTCATTCTTCTTCTCCATACCTTCGCCAACTTCAAAACGAACAAACTTGGCGATTGTAAGAGATGGATTTACAGACTGAAGATACTTTGCAACGGTCTGTTTGCCGTCTTCTGCCTTAACATATACCTGATCCATGAGACAGATATCTTTAAGATGTTTGGAAACACGGCCTTCAACAAGACCATTGAAAATCTTGTCTGCGGTAATAGCTTCCTTATCGGCCATAGCAAGCTCTGCTAACTGAGCAGCAGCTTCTTTGGAAAGGAAGTTGAACAAATACTGCATATTAGATTTCTTCTCTTCGTAGATTGCTACGTCTTCTGCAGACCATACGCCATCTTTTGCCTTATCGATCAACTTGTTAAGAATCGGCTTCGGAAGAGATGCCGGGTCATTTAATGCACTGTCAACAGTGATTTCACGAAGTTTTGCAACTTCTGCATCAGCCATATCTGCTCTGCTGATGTACTGAGGATTCATAGCTGCAATCTGCATAGCTATATTGATAAGTGCTTCCTTAGCTGCGTCATCAGATGCGCCGCTGCCGGCAACCAATACACCGATTCTTCCGCCGCCGTGAAGATAAGAAGCAACTACATCTCCTTCAACCTTCTCAAATCTACGAATGGATAATTTCTCTCCGATTGTAGCAGTCTTCTCAACCAATACTTCTTTAAGGCCTGTCTCATCAAGAAATGCTTCGATGTCTTCACCATCTTTTCCACCCTTTAATGAGGAAGCAAGAGCTTTGTCAGCTACGGACTGTACGAACTCCTGGAATATTTCGTTCTTGGCAACGAAATCTGTCTCAGAGTTAACTTCTACAACTGCAGCCACACCTGCACCTGCAGCAACACGTGTAATACCTTCTGCCGCAATACGGCTGGCTTTCTTTTCTGCCTTAGCTACACCACTTTTTCTTAATACTTCTACTGCTGCATCCATGTCGCCGTTCGTCTCATTAAGAGCCTTCTTGCAATCCATCATGCCTGCGCCAGTCATTTCTCTTAATTCTTTTACCATTGCTGCTGTGATAGCCATCTGTTCGTCCTCCTGATTATTATGATTTATGCCTCTTCGTCTGTCTCTTCGATCTTCTCAGCTTCTGCTTCCTCTACATACTCCTCAGCGCCCTGATTTGCCTCGATTACAGCGTCAGCCATCTTTGCAACGATCAGTTTGACAGCTCTGATAGCATCATCATTACCAGGGATGATGTAATCCAGTTCTTCCGGATCGCAGTTTGTATCACCGATACCGATCAGTGTGATTCCAAGAGAACGTGCTTCCTGTACACAGATTCTCTCCTTCTTAGGATCTACAACGAAGATACAGTCAGGGATTCTTGTCATGTTCTTGATACCGCCAAGGTTCTTCTCAAGCTTATCCCACTCTTTCTTGATCTTGATAACTTCCTTCTTAGGAAGAACTTCAAAGGTACCATCCTCTGACATTGTCTCGATTGCTTTCAGTCTGTCGATTCTGGACTGGATTGTCTTGAAGTTGGTAAGCATACCACCCAGCCATCTCTCGTTTACATAATACATACCGCAACGCTCAGCCTCTATCTTTACAGCGTCCTGTGCCTGCTTCTTTGTACCAACAAAAAGGATTGTTCCCCCCTGGGATGCAACATCAAACACTGCCTTGTATGCCTCATCAACCTTTCCTACAGACTTCTGTAAGTCGATGATGTGGATACCATTTCTCTCTGTGAAGATATAAGGAGCCATCTTAGGGTTCCATCTTCTTGTCTGATGTCCAAAGTGAACACCTGCCTCCAGTAACTGTTTCATTGAAATAACGCTCATTTTCTTTACCTCCATTTGGTTGTTTTCTGCCATATGCCGTTCGCTGACTGCCACCCCGGCGTCATGGGGCACCGGCGGCCGCTGGACATATGTGAATGATTTATGCGCCTTTACGCACACTTGTAAATAATAGCATAAAAAAAACCTCTTGACAAGAGGTTTTTATGGTTGTGCTCCGGTGATGATCCTTGCGATCTCCTCATCCCCTGCATCTGCCGGAATACTGTAGTCTCCGGGTCTGATCTTCTTATCATATCCGTTTGAACACAGATAGGAATCATAGGAAGATGCGGAACTGATGAGTCCTGCCTGTTCCAGCTTTGCGGCCACACTCACAGAGCTGTCTCCGTTCACGATCGTAATACTCTGTGCACCTGTCGCTGACGGTTTTGTCGTATCGGTGTTTGTCTCCGTATCTGACGACTCCGTTGTGTCTGCCTTTGCCTCTGCATCTGTCGGCTTTGCTGTATCAGACTTCGTCTCTGAATCAGACGCTTTCACGGTATCCGTCTTTGCTTCTATGTCTGACGCTTTCGCTGTATCCAATTTTGTCTCCGCATCTGACGGCTTCGCTGTGTCCGTCTTTGCTTCTGTATCTGCTGTTTTCGCTGTATCAGACTCTGTTTCCGTATCTGTTGTTTTCGCCGTATCTGTCTTTGTGTCCGTGCCTGATGGTTTTGCAGTTTCCGTATTTACCGTTTTCTCATCGGAAGCTTTCGCCGTATCCGCAGGTGCTGTCTCCTGTACAGGCTCTGTCAGCATGGTATTCTCTATCATGCCAAGCTCTTTCGCCCTCTGCATGATCTCTTCATCCGTCATAGCAGGTTTGCCCTTTCCGGCAAATCCCATAATGATTGCGGTGATTATAATCCCTAATCCCAATCCGCGCAAATAATATTTTCGTTCCATATCACATACCCTCAAACAGATCGATCACAAGCTTTACTTCCCCGAGGCCAAGTCCCAGTTCCTTCGCAATTGCCATGTTCGACTTGCCTGCCTTGTGCAGCTCCAGAATCCTTTCATTGTTGTTGCGGGCACCTTCATTTCCCTGTGCAAACTGAATGTCCACGTTCTCTTTCTTAGCCGCCGGTTTCTTTCGTGGCTTTCTCGCCTGCTTCGGTGCCGCCTTCGGTTCGTCCTTCTCTTCAGCAGCCTTAGTCTCTCCGCTCTTCTTCGTCTCAGTCTCCTGTGACTCCTCCGGCGCAATATAATCGCCGTCCTCCTCATGAATGATCTCAACCCGCTTCGGCGAGATTGGCTTGAAGGTATCCTCCTCAGCCGGCTCTTCTACTTCGGCAGCCGCTTTTGCTTCTCTCTTCTCTTTGGTTTTCTTTGCCTTTTCAACTTCCTTTGCCGCCTCTTTTGCAGCCTCTTTCCTGCGCAGCTCTGCCTCGTGAAGTGCGTTGGCCTTTTCCTCCGCGCGTTCCACCGCATCCATAACGTGGTTCACAGCCTCTTCCATATTTGCCTGTACCTCACGCACAGATTCCTCCGCTGCTTCTATCTTCTGAATGGTATCCTGTGCTTCCCTCTGGATATCAGCTACTTTGCCTGCCATCTCCTGTGCAGAAATTTCCGCATCTTTTACTGTCTGGGCAATCTCGTCTGATTTCACACTCATCTCGCTGATCGTATGGACCAGATTGTCGTGTTTGTCATTGAGCATATCATAGAGAAATACTACTTCTTTATGGTTTTTGTTGATCTCCTCTAGTACGGTGTCCGCATACTCATTGATGGCCATAATCTTTTCATTGCTCAGCTTTTCCATCGAGCGTTCCGTGTTCTCCATGGCATATTTCACGCCTTCATCCACCGTATCGGATATCTGCTTATGCACCTCACCAGTCTCCTGCGAAATCAGCCTGCGGATCTCATCCTCACTGATCAGGCGTACCTCGTCATCCATATCTTTTTTTCTGACAGGCATAAAATATCCCAACACAAATATGATTACGCCTGCAATAAGCAGTACAATCTCTAATGCACTCATCGTCTCTTCCTTTTTCTTTCCTTCTATTACTACAGGGAAACATCAAAATGACTTGTCGATCCCTTCAAAAAAACCTTCCCGTCCTCGCGGCTCTGCTTCTTACGGTTCTTACCGCCATCGCCCCGATATTCATTATCCCCTTTATCTTTGGCATCAAACTTGCGGTTATAATATTCGGATTTATCTGCCTGATTGACTTCCTCCGCTTTTCTTTCTACCTGTCTGGTCATCTGTTCTCCGAAGTTCATCTGATCCAGCATAGGTTTGTTATCCTCATTCTGTTTGATCGTCGTATAATCCTGTGCCCTAGTAATCTGCCCTTGCAGTTCAATCATTCCAATTGCCATTATTACACCTCAGCTTTCCTATTATACCTTTTATAACATTTCTGTGTATCTATTACAATCCAGTAAGCTTCACATCGCCCTGTTCCTTGATGAAACGGCAGTACTGTGCGCTCTTCTGCACCACCATGGATGCGTCCCCGATGCAGATCTTCGTACCCGGATAAACCTCCCCGCGTACAATGACTCCTTTCCCTTCGGACCCTACAAGCTCCTTCTGCAGTTCGTCAAGCTCAGCCGTCCACTTCTCCACGGCCGCTGTCTGCTGCTGGTTGGCAGCAATCAGAGTATGTACATATTTTGTCTGTTCCGGTGTCAGTACCGCACCCTTGGCAATCTTCTGCTTCGTTGTCATCAGAACCGGCTGTATCGACTGCAAAGTCTTTGTAGCCTCTGCGATATTCTTCTGCAGTTCCGCAATATGAGCCTTGATCTCAGGCTGGGCTCCTACCTCTACAACGGTATCTGCCCCCATGGGTGAACCGAGCATTTTGACATCAACCAGCGTCGTTGCACTCACCTTGCCCCCCGTGATAAACCCACGTCTGCCATTAACAACAATCTCCGTGCCAGCCATGACATGACTGTGCAGGATTGATTCTGAGGAAACATAACCGTCTGCCCGTACCGTAACATTCTCAAGGAACTTGGAGATCACATTTCCTCCTGCCCTGAGATTTCCTCTTCCCATTCCATTGACACCACGGACAATTACAATATTACCGCTCGCCTCCAGCTTTGCACCTTCCACAACGCCTTTGACAATGATGTTTCCCTGGGCCTTTACCTCAAAATTGGTACACACATTTCCATTGATCTGTACATTTCCCTGATAGTCAATATTACCCGTAGCATTATCGACGTTCTCGACTTCCAGGACATCTGATACAAAAACGGACCCCTGTACCAATTCCACATGACCGTCCACAAGTGAGATCAGGGAAGAACCATCCTCCGAAACCTCAATTCCCTTGCCATACTCAAATCTCACGGAATGAACCTCCGCCGGGCGGATGGGTTCTCCATAAATATTCGTACCTGCTACGCCGGGAACCTCCGGGTGCATTCTGGCAAGGACATCTCCTTTCTTACAGGATGTCACTATATTTAAATGAAAGAAATCCACACTGCCATCCTCCAACAGTGTAGGTTTCGCCTTGTTGTCCACATTAAATAAATATTCGATATAACCGTTCTGTCCCTGTCTTGGCTGTAAGCCCTCTGCCACCAGAATCTCTTCGAGGTATTCCCTACTGTCCATAAACCGTCCAATGGCTGTCTTGTCCACGCCTGCCTTGATTCCCTGTTCCCACAGTTCATGGACAACCTCATCCAGAGTCAGATTTTTGCCCCCCTCGGAGGCCGCATAAAATTTTGCATACGCCTGCATCTTATCCGGCGTAACGCGCACTTTAAAGCATTCTTTTTCCGGGTTTCTCGCACCCTTTGAAAGCCTGATAACCGTTTCCTCCTGTGCAGCTGTCTTCACCGCACGTTTCAGAGTTGGCAGATCACAGGCATAATCCTTCATCGTCAGATATTCAGTCAGGTCATTGACCGCAACCGGTCTTCCTCCCTCTGTAGGCGGCACCAGTTTCAAATCTGTCCTGTCCTTTTCATTTACCAATCTAAAGTAGCCGTTCATGGTCACCTCATTTTTTTCCAGTGGAATCGGTAAGTATCCCCATATAGTTTCCAAGTTTGGTCTTCATCTTCTGTAATGCTCTCGTATGGAGCTGGGAAATTCTGGATTCGGAAACTTCCAGAATACTGCTGATCTCTTTCAGCGTAAGTTCTTCATAGTAGTAAAGCTCTATAACTCTTCTTTCCTTCTCCGTCAGAATCTCCAACGACTCAATCAGCATCTGCTTCAGTTCAACCTTGGCCAGTGCTTCCTCCGGGCTGTCAAACTGAGCACTTTTGGTCTTAACCGCCTCGTTGGGTACTTCACTGCCCTGCTCCAGAAATTCGTTGAGTGAAACAATATTGGTGACTTTCATCTGCGACTGCCACTCAAGATACTCTTTCTCCGTGATGCCTAGTCCCTTTACAATCTCCTCGTCCGTCGCATTTCTGCCATACGTTGTCTCGATCTCCTTGATCACCGCATCAATCCTTTTCTGCTTCTGGCGGATCGTTCTCGGAATCCAGTCCATCTTTCGGATCTGATCCAGTATTGCACCACGGATTCTCAGACTGGCATACGTCTCAAACTTGACATCCTTGAGCAAATCGAACTTATCAATTGCATCGATCAGGCCGAAAATCCCATAGCTGACAAGATCTTCATATTCAACATTGTACCCCAGATACATACTGAGCCGGCCAGCTACCACCTTCACAAGAGGTGCATATTCCAATATAATGTTTTCTCTCAGTTCAGGAGTTTTTGTCCGTGTATACTCTTCCCAAAGTTTCTTCTTGCCTGCCTCATCCATCTGTTATTTTACTCACCCTTCGTCGGTTTCCTTCACAGCTCCGTCTGTCTCATCTTCGGCGAGTTCCTTCTCTATCACTTCGCCCTCTTTCGCATTGGCGTCCTCTATCTGTTTTTCGAAGTGATCCATCATATACTTAATCAGGCATCCTGCTATGTAGAAGGCAAGTAACACACATAACAGCACGATCAGCATTGTCCGCGTGTCATATCTCCAAATCCGCATGGCGATACTGACGATTGCTCCTGCCAGCAACATGACAAACGGAGGAATCAGTTTTCTTCTCCGGATACTGACTCTTCGTTTCTCTTCCTCGCGTCTCTCACGAGCCTCCCGCTCTGCCCTTGTTTCATGTTCTTCTTCCGGTAGTTCTTCACCGGTCTTTGTTATCTCTTCAATAGGTTTTGTCTCTTCCGATGCCACGTGATAACCCTTTCTTCTTCACGATCCGTATCTTCGATCAGATCACATATTCCTCTTTTCCTACTGCCCGAATCACAAAATCACCAGTCTCCGGATAAAAAATAACCGTCCGTCCATAATTCTTTCCGGTGTCCTCTGCCAGAATCGGAATATTCATTTCCTTAAGTTTCTTCCGTGTAGCCTCCGCATTTCGTTCCCCCACACGAACCATCTCATTCTTGGTCTGAAAAGCAAACATCTGTGCTCCACCGGCTATCTTGGCAACGAGTCTGCTCCGGTTTGCCCCCTTCGCAACAACCACTCTTACAAGCTCCTCAATCCCGGTATCGGCAAATTTCGGTATATTGGTATTGTTCCGTATGGATGTACTGTCGGGAAGCATAATGTGCGCCAACCCTCCGATCTTTGTGATCGGATCGCGGATTGCTATGCCTATGCAGGAGCCAAGTCCCAACGTCGTAATGCTGTCCGGGCTGACACATACATTCAGGTCTGCCATACCGACTTTAATCACATTCCCCATAATAACTACCATCTCCTGTTATCAACTCATTGTCTCAAGTTAACCGATTCCCAACGCAGACAGAATCTTTCCATAAGAATCCAGATCCGGAATCAGGATAAAATATCCATCCAGTGTCATCTCATCAAAGAACTGTGTCTGTATCAGAAGCATACGGTCACCCAGTGCACCAAATTCTATCGCCGGCACACTCAGTATCGCTCCTGCCATGTCTACACACAGATCAGGAACCGACGGATAGATAACCAGGTTAGTCAGCATTGAAAGGGAATTTAAGTATGCACCCGTAATGATATTTCCGACCTCTTTCAGTGCAGAAAGCTCTATCTCGGAAAATTCTTCTCCCTCCGGTTGCATTCCACCCATCAGCTTGCTTACAAGATGTCTTGCTGCCTGTTTTTCCAGAAGGAACATAATGCTACCCGTAATATCTCCCTCAATGCCGAGGTAGATACCCGCCATGATAACTTCCTCTCCGCCCATCAACTCGCCAAGCTCTTTAAACTCCAAAAGCTTGACCTGCGGAACTGACATATCTACTTTGCACTGCATCATCTGGGCCAGCGCCGTTGTTGCATTTCCGGCGCCGATATTTCCCAGTTCACGCAGGACGTCATAATACTCGTTAGACATTTTCTCCAGCGTAATTTCGCCCACTTTATATCCTCCTAAACGCTCTCCAGCACAACGGAGTTGAGATCCAGTATTGAAATCAGGCCGCCCTCATATTTGCCGACTCCACAGAGGAAATTATCCTTGTCATCCCTGGAATCATAAGCAATTTTGTCAATCTGGTCATTCTCCAGTGTCACAACCTCTTTCACCTCGTCCACAATCACGCCGATCGTTCCCTGCTGTTCAATCTTGAGAATAATAATCCTGCTGGATTTGGACTCCACATCCGGCTCAAGTCCCATTTTGATACGGATACTCATAACCGGGAGCACCTCTCCACGAAGATTGATCACACCCTTCAGATAGGCATCTACCTTCGGTACTCTGGTGATATGCTGCATTCTCACAATATTGTCAATATATTGAATATCAATTCCATACTGTTCATCGCCGAGCTTAATCACGATGAACTGTGTCGTATTGCCGTCTACTGTCTTAATCTCTTCCATGCCGCTGTCCCTCCTTCATTAGATCAATGTGTTGGCATCAAGGATCAATGCTACTTCGCCATCGCCAAGAACGGTTGCGCCACTGATGATCTTGCACTTGCTGATATATTTTCCGAGTGACTTGATTACGATCTCCTGCTGTCCGATCAGTTCATCGACAACAAGACCTGCCTGCTTATCGCCTTTCTTGACGATAACAACGACCAGATTCTCCTCCGGGTCTTTCTCACTCTCAATATCCAGTATCTTGTTCAGACGGATAAGAGGGATAACCAGATCCCGGATCTGGATCACTTCCTTAGCCTGTACCAGCTTGACATCCTTAGCGGAAATATCTTCTATTGTCTGGATGGAGCCGAGAGAGATCGCATACTTCTCACCACCGACTTCTACCATAAGTGCCTGAATGATCGCCAGTGTCAACGGCAGTCTGATGGTCCATGTACTTCCAACACCAAGCTTTGACTTAACCTCCACTTCACCGTTCAGGGATTCTATCATGGATTTGACAACGTCCAGTCCAACTCCTCTTCCCGATACATCGGAGACAACCTTAGCCGTAGAGAATCCGGCACGGAAAAGAAGATCGATGATCTCTTTCTCGCTCATGTTGTCACCCTGTTCCGGAGTGATCAGACCGCGCTCAATTGCCTTGCTCTTAACAGCCTCTGTATCAATACCGTTACCATCATCCCTTACTTCGATCACAACGTTATTGCCATCCTGATATGCGTCGAGGAAAATAGAACCAACTTCCGGCTTTCCTCTCTCCTTACGCACTTCAGCGGACTCCAGTCCATGGTCTGCGGAGTTACGCAGCAGATGCATCAGAGGATCACCGATCTGGTCTACTACGGTACGATCCAATTCTGTCTCTTCACCGGTCATATACAGTTCCATCTTCTTGCCTAGTTTCTTCTGCAAGTCACGTACCATACGCGGGAACTTGTTAACGGTACTCTCGATAGGTACCATTCTTACTTTCATAACGGATTCATGCAGCGAGGTGGTCACACTCTCCAGATACTCGATCTGTTCATTGACTGCCTGACTTGCATTGCCGGACATAGCGGATGCCGATACCAGAGAGTTCTTTGCAATGATCAGCTCGCTGACAAGATTCATCAGTGTATCAAGCTTCTCGATATCTACTCTGACAGTACGGTTCACTACCGGTTTGTTGGCTGCCGGCTTCTTAGCTGCCTGATTCTTGGCAGGCTGGGCCGCTGCCGGCGTTGCTGCAGCAGCTGTCGGAGCCGGAGTTCCCGTCTTCTGTTCCTTATATTCTTCCGTTACTTCCTCTTTGTTGCCTTCTGTTGCCGGTGTCTGCGCATCCGGATCAACCTCTCCTCCGGTAACCTTGTCGATTTCGGAGACGCCCTTTACAGCGTCCATCAGTTTGTCCAGTGTGCCATCTGAAATTACAATCAGGCTGAAATCCAGTTCAAATTTTTCATCCTCGATATCCTGGGCAGAGGGGCTTGATACGATAATCTCACCCACCTCTTCAATCGCCTTAAATACCAGAAATGCTCTGGCTGCCTTCAATATACAGGACTCATGTACCCATACTGTGATGCCGTACACCTTTTTGCCCTGTCTGATTGCCTCATGCAGAACGTTCTTGTCGGTGTCATCTAATTTGATCAGTTTCCACTTCTCATCACCTGCATTGGTATCGCCTGCGCTCTCTGCTGTCTCCGGTTTCTGTTCTGGTGCACTCGGGGCTGCAGCCGGTTCTGCCGGTGCTGCTCCTCCGTTCAAAATACCATTAAGCTGTTTGATAAGCGGTTCATTGTCGTTTGTTCCCTCATCGGAAGTCTCGCGGATATTCGTGTTGTACTCCTCCAGGGCATCCAGACACTGGAAAAGGATATCTATCATCTCCGCATTTACTTTGATGTTGCCGTTACGAACCTCTGAGAATACATTTTCCATATCGTGAGTCAGCGTCTGCATCCTCTTATATCCCATCGTACCGGCCATTCCTTTGAGTGAGTGCGCCGCCCGGAAGATCTCATTGATCGTATCCATGTTCTCAGGATCCTGTTCCAAAGCCAGAATCTGGGTATTCAGGCTTTGTAAATGTTCATTTGTTTCATCAAGGAAAATCTCCAGATATTGACTTACATCCATCTTATCTTACCCCCACGTTCATTATGATTTCCTGTGCAATCTGGTCAAGCGGTACAACCTGATCTGCCATGCCTGCGTTGACTACGCTCTTTGGCATACCGTACACCGCACATGTACTTGCCTCCTGTGCAATCACATGGACCTTTTTTCTTTCTTTGAGATTTTGGATTCCCTGTGTACCGTCAGCTCCCATTCCGGTCATCACCACACATACGATCTCGTCAAAGCGGCTGTCGCGCAGTGACTCGTACATATAGTTGGCGCAAGGCTTAACACCCTCTCTGGATGGTTCGTCCGAGTAATGGATCATGTACTTGCCCGCAGACGGAATGACATTCAAATGCTTGCCTCCCATCGCGATATACACATTTCCATCCTCCAGCACATCGCCCTCAGCTGCCTCCTTGACGTGAATCTCACTCAGCATATCCAGTCTTTCCGACAATGACGCCGTAAAACCTGCCGGCATATGCTGTACCACCACCACCGGTGCCCTGAGATTCTTCGGAAGTCTCGGGATAACTGCCTGTAATGCCTTGGGGCCGCCTGTCGAACTTGCCAGTGCGACAATCTTGTTACCGACTACCGCAGAAGCATGTCTGCTTGCAAGCTCCACCACCTTACGGGACGTCTGTATCGCCTCGGGTGTAAATGCTTTGCCAAAATTTGGTGCCTTAGACTCCGCAACGACTGCAAGGATTCGCAGAAGCTTTGTCTGAAAGCTGTTGTTGCGGCACTCCAGCGCATTCTCCGGTTTGTGGATGAAATCCAGTGCTCCCAGTTCCAGCGCATCCAACGTTGTCTTAGCGCCCTCTCTGGTGTCCGTACTGGCCATCATGACCCTCACAGAAATCTTACGTTTCTGCAGTTCCTGAAGAAGTTCCAGCCCATTCATCTTGGGCATATTGACATCTAAGACTACGGCATCATATGTATTCTTGGTAAGCAGTTCCAACGCGTCCAGACCATTCATTGCTCTGTCCTTCACATGGAATCTCTCGTCACTGTTGATTATATCACACAGCACTCTTCTCATAAGTGCAGAGTCATCAACCACTAAAATGTTTTTCATTTTATTCCTCGTTTACTCCTCATTTTTCAATAGATCGGAATGTTCCCTTTTATTTTTTATAGTCTTTCGCTCTTCATCAAAAATGTATTTGATGATCTCTTCTCTCTCGCCCGCATCTACATTGATATACTGTACACGGTGTTCAAAGACACCTCGCCGGTTCTCCAGCTCCCGCACGCTCAGCACACGGCCGATCAGCGAATACTCCTTACTTCTTCCGTTGAGCAGCAGTCTGTATTTGCACAGGATCAGACTTTGTTCTTCATAGGCATAATCTGCCACAAAGCGAAGTCCGCCACCGCTGATATCCACAATAATACTTCCCTTGAGCGGCAGATCGGTTGCGAGCTTATCCTCCACCTTCTCTTGTGCCTCCTCTTTCTCAAGAGGCCTGGACTTCATCTCCAGTGCGCAGCTGAACCGATAATACTCCCGGCGCTGATAGCGGCGCAGGTTGCTGATCAGGTCCATTACCAGAATATAACGGTTATTGTCCTTATACCGGTCTGCCACCCTGGCATAGCACTGGTACAACACGTTGTCTCCGTAAAAATACAGATCATATTCTCCATCCACAGACAGCAGGATCAGCTTGGACTTCTCCTGCGGCATTGCAATTTCTATTCTGTCATCCCCGAGAATATCGAGTACCTGACTCTGATAAGTCTTATTATGTGTTTCCAAATCGTTATGCGAGGGTTTTGCGCGGTCTATCCCCTGAAGATCTACCCGGCACCCCGGCATGATATATTTTGATAGCAGTCCTGCCATAAAGTTCTCCTTTACCCTACCTTCTTGAAATTATATGAGAAAAAAATGCCGCCATTCCTCTGCGCGGCACACTCTTGCTGATCTCTTTGTTCATCAGTTTTGCTGCGATCACTTCATACGCCTGTGCTGACCTCGCTCCCGGGTTCTCAATGGATACCGGCATCTGCTGCATCACAGCCTTCGCAAGCTGTTCATCCTGCGGCACCATTCCCAGATAGCTGATAGGAATATTAAGATATCTGTCGACAACCATCTCCAGCTTATTAAAGAGTGCTTCTGCCTCTTCCTCATCTCTTACCTTATTGGCAACCACCTTGATTCCGGTCGCCTCGTGCGAATAACGAGGATGTCGCGCCAATGCCTTGATCAGTGAATAGGAATCCGTGATGGAAGTCGGCTCCGGAGTTGTCACCAGAAGGATCTCTCCGCTCGCCACCAGAAATTCCAGTACCGCATCCGAGATACCTGCCCCGGTATCTACGAGAATGATATCCGCCATCTCATCCAGTTCCTTCAGATTCCTTATGATATAATTCAGATAATCCACGCTCAGGTTGGACATGCCGGCTATCCCGGAACCACCGGAGATAAACCCTATCTCCATCGGTCCCCATGTAATAATATCCTGTATTTTCTTACCCTGATAGATCAGATCAAAAAGATTATGCTTTGGTACTGCACCAAACATAATCTCAATATTTGCGAGTCCAAAATCCGCGTCCAGGATGATGACTCTTTTTCCCATTTTTCTAAATTGCACGGCGAGGTTGATGGCCGTATTGGATTTTCCGACCCCACCTTTGCCGCTTGTTACGGTGATCACTCTTGCCAAAGGGAGCTGACTGTTTGCCTTTATGATATTTCTTAATTGTTCAGCCTGATCCATTAGCTTCCTCCTTAGTTCTTACCTCCGAGCAGTCTCTTAACCGTCTTTTGCGGGTTGAACTCTTCCATATCATCCGGAACATTCTGTCCGTAGGTGACATAGGAAAGCGCCGCTCCCGTATATAATCTCATATTCAACAGATTTCCCAGTGTGGTAGTTTCATCCAGCTTTGTGAAGATCAGCTTGTAATCTGCCATATCCTTATAGGAATCTGCAATGCTCAGAAGATCCTTGTACTTTGTTGTGGCACTCAGCACAAGATAGATTTCCTTCTCTATCTTTTCGTCCACTGCCCCGATCAGTTTGCACATCATATCCTTCTGTGCCTGATTCTGATGGGAATGTCCTGCCGTATCGATCAGAACATAATCATACTCCTTGAAATCCTCCATGGCTTTCAGGAGCTCATCCTCGGTATAAATTACCCTGAACGGTACCTCCAGGATATTGGCGTACGTGCGAAGCTGCTCTGCTGCAGCAATCCGGTAGGTATCTGCCGTCAAAAGAGCCACTTTCTTCTTCTCATCCAGCTGGAATTTCGAAGCAAGCTTGGCAATTGTTGTCGTCTTGCCCACACCTGTCGGTCCAATAAAAAATATTGCCTTGACTCCATCCTTCGCCGGTGTAATCCCGGACGGCTTGCCGAATTTCAGAATCATCTTCTGATAGATATTGGCAAGTGCATAGTCAAATGGCAGATTCGGCTTATTGAGCTGGCCGATCTCCTCCAGAATCTGATCCGCATACTTCTCATCCACCTCGTTATCCAACATGGTAGAGTGCAGAAGTTTCATAAACTTATCGGTTTCAGACTCCTCCTGGGGCTCCTCTTCTTTGATCTCTTCCTCTTCAGGCTTTTGAAGCTGCTGCTCCAGAAGAGACTGTAAGCTGTCCAGCTTCTCTTCAATAGCACTGTTGTCCCTTCTCTCAACAGGCATTTCCCGCACCGGATTTTCCACCGGAACCGTTTTCATTCCTGCCTGTTCTTTTCCCTGATTTGCCATCAATACATTATTGATAGAGGACAGTGCCGATGTGTACTTCTCGCTCTCCTCTTCCAGCCCTACGGTAACCTCCGTGAGCTGTGGCTTTAAAAAGGCGAAAAGACCCTTGCTTTTCACCTTTTTTACATTCATCACGACAACGCCATCTCCCAATTCCCCTTTGGCAGCGGCTACCGCTTCCCCTTCTGTTTTAGCCGTAAATTTTTTGATTATCATGCTGTCACCATCCCAACGGATTGTAATTCAATATTTGACTCCACCTCATTATAAGAAACAACAACCAGATCCCGGAAGTAATCCTCGGTCAGTTTCTTAAAGTAAACCCTCACGATCGGAGATGTGATCACGATCGGCATTTTGCCGAGGTTCTCCAGTTTCTTGATCTCCACAGATACCGAATCCATGATCTCCTTTGTCTTTGCGGGGTCCAGTGTAAGGTAAGCACCCTGCTCGGTCTGCTTCACGCTCGCCATGATCTCCTGCTCCAGCTTCGGATCCAGCGTGACAACACTGGTCGTCTCATTGGCAGGGAAGAATTTATTCGAGATCGCTCTCTTCAAACTCTGTCTGACATACTCTGTCAGGATATCGGTATCTCTCGTCGTAGACGCATAATCTGCAAGCGTCTCAAAAATCGTAAGCAGGTCGCGGATGGAAATTCCCTCCCGCAGAAGATTCTGCAGTACCTTTTGTACCTCGCCAAGGCCAAGAAGCTTCGGAACAAGCTCTTCGACCACGGACGGGTTCGACTCCTTTAAGTTGTTGACAAGATTCTGTACATCCTGTCTGGTAAGAAGCTCTGCTATGTACTGTCTTATAATCTCCGTCAGATGTGTTGCTATAATGGAAGGCGGATCTACTACCGTATATCCAAGACTCTCTGCCCTCTCTCTCTGTCCTTCCGTAATCCAGATGGCTGGGAGGTGGAAGGATGGTTCAAAGGTCGGAATACCTGTGATCTCTTCCTCAACATATCCGGGGTTCATTGCCATATAGTGATCGAAAAGAATCTCTCCTTCACTGACCTGTACACCCTTTATTTTAATAATATATTGGTTAGGATTCAACTGAATGTTATCTCGTAAACGAATAATCGGTACAACGGTACCAAGTTCCAGTGCGATCTGTCTTCTTATCATTACGACACGGTCAAGAAGATCACCACCCTGGTTGACATCGGCAAGCGGAATGATACCGTAACCAAACTCCAGCTCGATCGGATCCACCTGCAGCAACGAATTGACATTCTCCGGCTGCCGGATCTCTTCCGCAGCTGCTTCTTCCTCATCTGCCTCTGCCTCGATCCCTGCCGTCTCGATCGTTCCGGCCATCACTCTTCCCACTATAATAAATATCGCTCCAAGTGCAACGAAGATCAGTGTATTCAAAGGTGTGACAATACCCAGGAACGCAATGACTCCGCCTACCAGATACAGTACCTTGGGCACTCCGAAGAACTGTCTGATGAGCACTGAACCAAAATCCGCATCCTTGGAACCCTTGGTTACCAGAATACCGGTTGCCAGAGAGGTAAGAAGGGAAGGAATCTGGCTCACAAGACCATCACCGATGGTCAGAATCGTATATTTGTCAAGTGCATCCGTAATATTCATTCCCTGTCGCAGCACACCCATGGCGATACCACCGATAATGTTAACTGCCGTGATGATCAGACCTGCCGTTGCATCTCCCTTTACGTATTTCACGGCACCGTCCATGGAACCGAAGAAACTGGACTCTTCCTGAATCTTGTCTCGTCTTCTCTTGGCCTCCGCGTCCGTGATCGCTCCCGTATTCAGGTCGGCATCAATAGCCATCTGCTTACCGGGCATAGCGTCCAACGTAAATCTCGCCGTAACCTCAGCCACACGTTCTGTACCTTTATTGATGATCATAAACTGCACAATGATCAGAATGATAAAGACAATGACACCGATGACAAGATCGCCGCCACCTACATAGCTGCCGAATGTCTCTACGACATTACCCGGATCTCCTGTTGAAAGGATCAGCCTTGTAGAGGAGACATTCAGAGCGATACGAAAAACAGTGGTAAACAACAGAACTGTCGGATAAAATGACAGATTCAGCACTTCGTTCGCAAACATACAGCTAAACATGATAACAAATGCAACGGAAATGTTACATGCCAGCAATACATCCAGAAGCCATGACGGAATCGGCACGATCATCATGATGAAAGCCGCCAGTACATATAGGGTGACTCCCACGTCAGCCTTTTTCAGCTTGCCCATATTGTTTCTTCTCCTCTCCCCTTATCTAAACCTTGCCCTTTAAATGATATACAAAAGCGAGCACTTCTGCAACCGCCTGATACAATTCCGGCGGAACAACTGCCCCAATCTCGACATTTGCATATAACATTCTGGCAAGCGGTTTGTTCTCTACTATCTCTATCGAATTCTCTCTGGCCGTTTCCTTGATCCTCTGTGCCAGATAATCGGCACCCTTTGCGATCACATAAGGTGCCTCATAAAGATCCGGATCATACTTGATCGCCACCGCATAATGAGTCGGGTTCGTGATGACCACATCCGCCTCCGGCAGCTTCTGCATCATACGTCTTCTGGAGGCTTCCTGCATCCTCTGACGCTGTTTTCCCTTGATCTGCGGATCTCCTTCTGTATTCTTATATTCGTCCTTGACCTCCTGTTTGGTCATCTTCATATCATTCTTGAACTTCACCTTCTGATAGATGTAATCCACGATCGCCAGAAGCAGATAGAAGATGGAAATACGGAATCCAAGGTCGATCGCATATTTTCCAATTTCCTGAATTGCCTGATACAGTGGAATATCATAGAAAAGCTTCAAAGGAATCGAATGCTTTTTCAGATAATCATATACCACATAGCCGATCAGCCCCAGTTTGAGCAGAGACTTGATCAACTCTACAAGAGATTCCTTGGAAAAGAGTCTCTTCACACCGCTGACCGGATTAAACTTGCTGAATTTCGGCTGCAAAGGCTTTGATGTCGGTTTCCACTTTACCTGTACCAGACTTACAATGACTGCCACCAGAAATCCGACAGCCAGAAATGGTGCCATGATCAGCAGTGTCCTTTCAAGCGATGCAACAAACAGCGTCCTGAAGGTACGCTCCGGCATCTCCCCATCGTAAAGCTTGATGTATTCCGGGATCTGGGAATACAGGCTGTAAATATTCCCGATAAAATAAGTACCCATGTTCTGTATCCAGAACGACAGCAGGGCGAACATGGCGATCAGTTCACAGGCGCTCACAAGCTCCTTACTCTTTGCAACCTGTCCTTCCTTCCGGGCATCGTCTAACTTTTTGCCGGTAGGCTCCTCTGTCTTCTCACCGCCCGGTCCATCCTTTGCAAAAAACTGTAGATTGTATTCCAGTATCACGTCATCCCCTCCACAAAGGATACGATCATTTTTTTCATCTCCACAAAGATAAAATCGGCTGCTCCGGGCAGCATACGGATCGTAAGAAACATCACGCCAAGTCCCACCAGTACCTTTAACTGCAGACCCACGGTAAACATGTTCATCTGCGGTGCGATCTTTGCAAGAATACCCATAACACAGTTTAACAGGAGCATGGTACAGAAAATCGGAAGAATGATCCGAAATCCGATCGTAATATAGTCTGCCAGAAAGGTCATAACGGACTCCAGCAATGAATCCATATGGAACACTGCCCCATTCACAGGGATCAGCGTAAAGGTATCTACAAGCGCCTGAAGCAGGTACCGGTACATACCGGAAATGATCAGAAACAGTGTAAACATATACTGATACAGGATTCCTGTAAAGGTAGCCTGCTCTTTGGTTGCCGGATCCATCAGGGAAACCATGGAAAGACCAATTTCCATATCCGCAATGCTACCCGCAAAAGCAGCGACCGTTGTACACAGGTAGGTTCCCCATCCGATCAGAAAACCGGTCAGAGCCTCCTTCATGACAATGATCGCATATCCCAGTAAAGTCTCATATACCACTTCATTTCTGTCCACAGACAGATAAATTAAATAGGCCGTAAATATGCTGAGTGCCACACGTACTCTTCTGGGCGTATTGTTCATGCTGAAAAAGGGGGCTATAAATATAAAGCAGCTCACCCTTACCAGGATCAGCAGAAAATATTCCAGATCTGCGTAGCTGAAACCTAAATCTATCATACAGTAATCACATCTTCCCTCAGATGACGTCTCCGGCTTATCTTTTCTACCGGATATAGAGTCCAAAGTTGGACCAGAGATCCACCATATACTGAACCATCTCATTCATGATCCAGTGACCCATCAGGATCAGGCCAAGGAAAACTGCCAGAATCTTTGGCACAAAGGTCAGTGTCTGCTCCTGGATAGATGTAACCGTCTGAAAAATACTGACGATCAGACCCACGATCAGTGACACAAGCAAAAGTGGTGCAGAACACTTGATGATCGTATATAGTGCTGCCTCACCCATGGCAGTAATATCATCAATTGTCATTTTGTCACATCCTTTCCTCTCCACAGATTATGGTCAGGTAATATAGAAGCTTTCTACCAGACCCTTGATTACAAGATGCCAGCCATCCGCCAGTACAAACAGCAGGATCTTGAAAGGCATGGAAATCGTCGTCGGCGGCAGCATCATCATACCCATACTCATAAGGGTGGATGCCACAACCATGTCGATGACAATAAACGGAATATAAATAATAAAACCTATGATAAAGGCTGTCCGCAGCTCGCTGATAATAAAGCTCGGAACAAGCACGCTCATGGGAATCTCATCCAGCTCCCCATTCCACTGTGTGCCGTTAATCTCCATAAAAAGACTAACATCCTTTTTCTGCGTCTGTCCATACATAAAGGTACGGATCGGTGCCGCCGCCCGGTCAAGTGCTTCCTGCTGCTCTATCTCTCCTGCCTCAAAAGGCGCTATCGCCTCCGTATTGATCTGTGAGATAGTCGGCTGCATAATAAAGAATGTCAGAAACAGGGCAATACCGATCAGCACCGTGTTCGGTGGTGCCGTCTGCGTGTTGAGTGCCGCCCTGGTAAAGTGGAGCACAATGATGATTCTCGTAAAGGAGGTCATCATGATCAGAAGTGACGGCGCTATCGCGATCAATGTCAGAATGATCAGGATTCTGAGTGTGCCGTTCACATTTCCGTTGCCGTCATTATAGGTGACCGTGACGGTATTGGCTATATTCAGTTCCGATAAATCCTCTGCGCTCTCTGCCGTTCCCGGCTCCTCCACGTTAGTCCTCTCCGTGGATGTCCCCGTCAGGTTCGATTCCCTGTACGGAGTATCCGTTGAAGCATACGCCGTTGTTTTCAGACTAAGACACAATATGCCTGCCAGTAACAGCAGGCATACAAACTTTGTTTTTTTCATTCATCTCGCCTATCTTCGTTGTTAGAAATATCCTTTTTCTGTACTTTATTCAGAATTTCTCGAAAGTCAAGGGATTTGCCCTCTCCCTGCGTAAAGCACAGATCTTCCTCCGGTATCTCTGTCAACATTGTAACAGAATCCTTGCCGACTGCGATTGCCAGATATTTCTTGCCAATTCTGACAATCTCCACGTATTTATTGCCAGACAGCCGGAACGCCTCAATCATTTCGATATTGGCGTTGACCGTCCTGCCTTTCTGATAGCCGGCTATCCACTTCGTTACCCCCCAGGTAAGAAACAGCACGAATACAAACAGAATCAGAACTGTCAAAAACTGTACATACGAGTTCGTTCTGCCTGCCGTCGCAAATACCATCAGCCTACGACCTTCCGGACAGCATCCAGAACACGGTCTGCCTGAAACGGTTTAACGATAAAGTCCTTCGCGCCGGACTGAATCGACTCAATAACCATTGCCTGCTGTCCCATAGCAGAGCACATGATAACCATTGCGCCCGGATCCGTTGCCTTGATCTTCTTGAGCGCCTGAATTCCATCCATCTCCGGCATTGTGATATCCATCAATACCAGATCCGGCTTCAACTCATTGTACTTTTCTACTGCCTTTGCGCCATTCTCGGCCTCTCCGGCAACATTGTAGCCATTCTTTGTCAGAATGTCTTTGATCATCATACGCATGAACGCTGCATCGTCACAAACTAAAATATTCTTTGCCATATCTCTTCTCCTATTTATCCCTATTTGATAATTTCAGTTACACGAACACCGAAGCTTTCCTCAATTACTACAACTTCACCTTTTGCAACAAACTTACCATTTACCAGAACATCGATCGGTTCACCGGCGATCTTATCCAGTTCAATGATAGTACCCGGAGCAAAGTCCAAAATCTCCGATATGGATTTCGTGGTTCTTCCAAGTTCAACAGTTACCTCAAGCGGCACATCCTTTATCAGACCGATATTCTCCTGACTGACCATCGTATTGACATCGCCTGAGAAATTCTGGAACTGGGCGGGTTGAATGTTCATATTGGGCTGCATGTTCATCTGAGGCATTCCCATCTGCGGCATTCCCATCTGGCCCATATTCATCTGAGGCATTCCCATCTGACCCATGTTCATCTGTGGCATTCCCATCTGCGGTGCGCTCTGCTGACTCATGCCCATCTGCGGTGCTGCCGGCTGTGGTGCACTCTGTTGCTGCGGTGCTGCCGGCCGAGCCGTTCCTGCCGCATCTCCGCCACCATTCTGATTGTCCATAAATGTATGATATAAGTCTTTTGCAAAATCGATCGGATAGAGCTGCATGATCATTGAATCTACCAGATCATCAATCTGCATTCTAAATGCAATCTTAACAAAATTACCAGCCAGGAAAGGAGCTATCTCTCCTCCTGTCTTGTAGGCAGTCAGATCTACCAGACTTGCCTCCGGCGGGCTGATATCGATCATTTTGCCAAGCATGGTAGAAAGGGATGTCGCGGCTGATCCCATCATCTGGTTCATCGCCTCGGAGATGGCACTCAGATGCATCTCTCCCAACTCTCCGTCTGTATTGCTTCCGTCTCCACCCATCATCAAGTCGGTGATGACCTTAACGTCATGTTCTTTCAGTACCAGTATGTTTGATCCGTCAAGTCCCAATGTATACTTAATCAAAATGAACACACACGGCTTTTCGTATTCCTCGATCACATTGTTCCAGTTTGCAAGTGTTACAACCGGAGTCGTGATGTTTACTTTTCTGTTGACCAGAGAATACAACGTTGTGGCCGAAGATCCCATGCTGATATTAGCAACTTCCCCGATTGCATCTCTCTCAATATCCGTGAGCAATGTCTCGTCTACTTCCGGTGTGGCGGATGGAGCCGCCGATGTTTCTTCCGGTGTATCTGCTGTCTCAGCCGCCGGTGCATCTGTTCCGGTTGCATTATCCATGCCGCTCAGCAAAGCATTTATTTCATCCTGTGAAAGCATTCCATCCATGCTTCTATTCCCCCTCTCTGATTACCGATGTCACTCTGACTGCATATTTATCCTTGCTAGAGCCCGGTAATGCAGTGAATTTTTTAATATTCCCAACATAGACGGTCAGATCGTCCTCAACCTCCGTATCCAACCGTATGATATCCCCAACCTGCAGATTCAGGAAATCGTTGACGGAAACCTGGCTCTTCCCCAAAACAGCCTTGACGGGAACATCCACACGCTTGATAAGCGCTTCGATGTGTTCCTCGTAATCTTCCTCGTTCCGCTCCTGCATGTTCGCATACCAATACTTGGTATTGAGCTTGTCCATGACGTTCTCCAGTGTAAAGAACGGGAGACACACATTCATGAACCCTTCTACGTCACCGATTTTCATATTCAGGGTGACGATAGCTATCATATCATTTGGCGCAATGACCTGCGCAAACTGGGAATTCGTTTCAATACGCTCCATGACGGGGTTGATGTCCGTGACATTTTTCCACGGCTCCCTCATAAGCTGCATACAGACAACCATCATTTTCTGGATAATCGTCATCTCTATTTCCGTGAAGTCACGGTTCTTATCCAAAGGATCTCCCGTTCCGCCAAGCATCCTGTCAATCATTGCAAATCCCAGCTGTGCGGCCAGCTCTATGATGATCGTGCCGCCAAGCGGTTGGAAATTCACAATCCCCAGAATTACAGGATTGGAAAGTGCGTTGGTAAATTCCGAGAAAATAACCGTCTCGGAGCTTGCCACGGAGACCTGTATATTTTTTCTAAGGTAAACCGGAAGATTCGTGGATAGGAGCCTTCCGTAGTGTTCATATATAATTTCCAGCGTTCGCAGATGTTCCTTTGAGAACTTGGTAGGACGTTTAAAGTCGTAGTTCTTGACCTGCTTATCGCTGTTGTCATTCATTTCTTCTGCATCCAGCTCTCCACTGCTGAGTGCTGCAAGCAGATTATCAATCTCGCTCTGAGACAATACCTCTCCCACGAAAGCTCACCTCCTCGTGGTACAATTTCTTTATTTACTGGAACAGGATATTGCTGAAGGAGATGTTGAAAATAAATTCGGAATCAAACATTTTCTGGACTCTCTGTAATATTTCCTGTCTGATTTCATCCTGCTGATCTCTCGCCTCGCTCAGAGTGTACTGCCCAAACACATCAATGATCTCGCTCTTAATCAGGCTCTCCTGACCGGACAGGTCTGCCCCATAAGTCTTAAAGCCCTTATCTTTTGTATTCATGGACAAAGTCACGGATACCATACAGAAATGCGGTTCTCCATCTTCGTCTGTCTTTAACGGAATTGTCATCGACTCAGAAATATCATAAGTCTGGATGTCAGACATCGGAATCTCTTCTGCTGCTTCCTCGGAATCTGTGCCCTTGGCCGCCAGTTCCAGGTTAAGCGCTGTGGAGATGTTGTCCACAAGTGCCGCTGTCTTTTTAGATGTGCTTGTTACGCTGAACATCATAATGGCCGTCAGCACAACATTGACAATCAGCAATGCCAGTATGATGATAGAAATCAGATTTTTTTTCATTCTCGTTTCGCTCCCCTGTTGTTTTTTAATAAGAACTCAATGAATTATATATCTTAATCTCTACGCGGCGGTTCTTCGCCCGTCCCTCTGCAGTGGAATTGTCCGCAATCGGAACGTATTCTCCCCGGCCTGAGTGTTTGATCCTGGCTGGGTCCAGATTCGTCACGCTGAGCAGATAGTTAAATACCGACTGTGCTCTACCCGAGCTTAGCTCGTCGTTGTTGGAATACTTGGCTCCCGACATTGGTACATTGTCGGTATGACCTTCTATCTCGATCGTCCCCGGTGCATAACTCTCCAGAATCACTCCAACCTGATCCATGATCGGCTTTGCATCATCCTTGAGCTGTGTGCTTCCCGAGTCAAACAGAATCGCTCCCTTCAAGGTAAGCTGTACATACTGTGACGTAAAGTCAATGTCGATGTCCTTACCCAAATTCCGTTCCTCGACCGCTTCCTCTATCTTCTCTGCAAGCTTCTCGGATTCCTCCAGCTGCGCCTGTTCCACTTCTTCCTGCGCATTCGCTACGTTTTCATCCACAAGCTCGCCTTCACCCATTTTGCCGCTGCTGTATATGTAATCGTCCAGTTCGTTGAGCTGGCTCACACCATTGCTGACCAGTACGCCATCCCCAATCGCCGTAGCTCCCGCCGAGAAGATGGAAAAGCTCTGGTTGAAGGAGGCCACCACCGCGTCAAACTTGGCGCTGTTGACATCTGACATCGCAAACAGCATAACGAAGAAACAAAGTAACAGGTTCATCAGATCGGCAAATGTGGACTGCCATGCCGGCGCGCCCTTTGGTGGTTCATCCGGCTTTCTCTTAGCCATTCAGTTCACCTCCGCCTTCCTCTGCCTGAGATCCTCTGTCTTTCGGTGCCAGGAAGGATTTCAGTTTCTCTTCAATGACACGAGGATTCTCTCCCGCCTGTATGGACAAGAGACCTTCGATCTCGATCTCTTTCATCATCATCTCTTCTGCGTTCTTGCTCTTAAGCTTCGTAGCCACCGGCGCACAGATCCAGTTAGCCAGAATAGAACCGTACAATGTAGTTACCAGAGCGACTGCCATGGAAGGTCCGATGGATGACGGATCATCCATCTCCTGCAGCATGTTGATCAGACCGATCAGGGTACCGATCATACCCCAGGCAGGACCCATCGCTCCGAGGTTCTCCCAGAAACCGATCTTGTCCTTATGCCTGTCCTCCACACTGACAAGCTCTGTCTCCATGATCGCACGTACCAGTTCAGGGTCCGTACCATCTACTATCAGTAATATTCCTTTTTTCAGGAATTCATCTTCAATATCCGTCGCCGCTTCCTCCAGGGAAAGCAATCCTTCCTTACGCGCTACGTTGGACAGATCGATGATCTTCTGGATCGTGTCCGGAACATTCATTGTAGAAAGTTTGAAGATATGCCGGATACTCTTCAGGCCTTCCAGAAAGTTCGGAAGTGTATAGCTCGCAAGAATACAGCAAAAGGATCCACCAAACGTAATCAGTGCCGATGGTGCATCCAAAAAGTTTATGATAACCGAGAAGTCATTTCCGTACAGAATACCGAAAATAACCAACATAAAACATACTATCAATCCAATAATTGACGCAATATCCATATGTATCCACCCTACTTACACTATAATGTAAAAATTTCCTTTCTGTACAATTCTACTAGATTTTTGATCTCTTGTCTACTTTCTTTTACAATTAATTTGCGGCCTGTTGTAAAGGACAGCACCGTGTCCGGTGTCTCCTCCACCTGTTCCAGCAAATCCGGATTGATCAATATCTTCACGCCATTCAGCTTCGTAACCTCAATCATGTCTGATCCTCCGTCTGTTCAGCCAAACACCATATTTATTTTACCACACTTCTGTATATTCTGCAAAAGAAAAGAGGAACTTTGTCACAATTTACAAAATCATTCAAAAGTTCCTCCTGTCATTGTATCAGTTTTATCTCTTCAGATTGACAAGTTCCTCAATCATCGTATCCGATACGGTAATGATTCGGCTGTTCGCCTGGAATCCTCTCTGCGTGGTGATCATCTCTGTAAACTCAGAGGAAAGATCCACATTACTCATCTCAAGGACACCGGAGGTCATATAGCCATCTCCTGCACTGATATCCTGTCCGATACCGTCGAACTCGCCGGAGTTCATCGTTGCGGAATACAGGTTGTCACCCTGTTTGGAAAGACCGGATGCATTGGCAAAGTTTGCCACCGCAATCTGTCCCAGGATCTTTGTCTGTCCGTTGTCGTAAGATGCCCTGATGATTCCATCCTGTGCGATCTCGATTCCGGTCATCTCACCCACTTTACGTCCGGTATTGTACCCCTGCTTGTCACCGTTTGTTGCAGAAATAGTAGAGGTTCCACCGTTGTTGAACATGGTGGAGGATGAGAAATCGATATCCACATTGCTGAAGTTTGTCAGCGAAATCGTCTCACCTGTCAGGGAGGTTGCTGTGCCGTTAAAGCTCATGGTCACCGAATCATTGTCCACGCTGCCGACATATTGGAACTTACCGGTGTCCGTATCATATACCAGCGGATAGCCGGTCTGTGTCACCGTCTTGATAACCTGTGCCTGGCCTTCCGGAGACACAAAGTCAAGGGAGTAGGTCGTGTTGCCGCTGTCCTCAATTCCGTAAGCTTCCTTCAGGACATCCTCGGTAGCGATCTCCGCCCCAAAGCTCTTCGCGCCGTCATAGGTAACGTCCTTGGTTGCCTTAAAGGTCTGTTCAAAGGTCAGGCTTACGGAACCGTCTGTCGTATCAACCGCCACTGCCGTAATTCCCGTTACATTTAAATCTTTCAGAGCTGCCGTCCAGGATGCCGCATCCGTCAATTCCTGACCCGGCTGTCCGTTAGGCTTCTTGGTATAATACTTTCCGTTTTCATAAATCAGATTATAAGGATCTGCCTGCAAAAGATTCTTCTCCAGCTTTACAGTTCCTGTCACTGTCACATCTGCGTCCTTTGCCACATTAGCGCTTGCTCCAGGAGCCGGATTCTTCATGATCCAGCTTCCCTGTGTCAAAGCGATCATGTTGTTGTCCGCAAAGCCATCCAAAACCTCTCCCGCCTCGTAAACCTTTGTATATTTATTATTTGCTTTGTCATATTTTACATTGTCCAGAAGCTGATAGAGTGCCTCGGTTGTTGTGGTAGAACTCTCCCCGAACGATGCAATATCATTGATGCTGTTCAGGTTATACTTCTTAACGAGAGATACTGCCTTGCCGCTCTCATCCTCTGTCAGGATGTCATCCAGTGCTACATAGTAGCTGCCTTGTGTGTCTGTCGCATGGATGCTCATCTTTGCCGTATACTTGTAACCAAGTGCATCAAAGAAATTCAGTGTCACCGTTCTTCCGGCTGTACTGTGCACATTGGTGTCATACTTATCCAGAATACCGGATACGTAAGCCTTTGTCGTTGCCTCCGGCGGATAGGTCAGGTTATCTGCGTTCATAACCTGCAGGGCAGACACCGTATCAACTACGATATCGCCGTTTTCATCAGTCTGCCAACCCATAACAGTATAGCCCGTGCTGGACATAACCAGGTTACCGGAACCGTCGATCGTGAAAGAACCGTCTCTTGTGAAGAAGTTCTCAGCGCCGTTGCTCACGATAAAGAAGGAATCTCCGGTGATCATGATATCAAACGGGTTGTTCGTAGACTGTGCGGAACCCTGTGTTGTGATCGCCGTGGAGATCGCTCC
Organism: uncultured Lachnospiraceae bacterium; assembly: GCA_934385475.1. Classification (GTDB taxonomy): domain Bacteria; phylum Bacillota; class Clostridia; order Lachnospirales; family Lachnospiraceae; genus UBA3282. The sequence continues at coordinate 46,044 of CAKRPS010000007.1, forward strand.
GGTCTTGGAGCCAAGACCGATCTGGCGGGCGTTGGTACCGCCTCGTCCGGTATTCGGATTCGCACCGGATGCTGCCTGTGTTGTCTGATACAACAGATCACTGAATACCATGGACTGGGATTTATATGCTGTTGTGTTTACGTTTGCGATGTTATTACCGATAACATCCATTCTTGTCTGATGTGTTCTAAGACCTGCCACACCAGAGAACAATGATCTCATCATAATGAAATGACCTCCTTATGGTTGTCTGGATACCGTTCTGTCCCTTCTGTCAGTCAGGGATGTAAGCCTCCGTAAGGTCCGGCTATATAATTACGGCTCCATCGATATTGGTGAATACATTTTCATCGGTCTCCGTCTGATTCATCGCCGTGATAACTGTCTGATTCGGCACATTGACAATGAATGCCAGCGAATCCACGATGACAAGTGACTCATTGATTCCTTTCGCTTCTGCTTTCGCAGCGCCAAGGTTAAGGCGTTCCACCTGTTCCTTTGTCAGTTCTATATTGCGGTCAGCCAGCCGGTTTGTCGCATGCTTGGAGAATTTGACCTCTCCTGCTTCTGCGCGGTCCGTCTTGCCTTTCAGAATATCCTGAAAGCTCGATCCCTCACTGCGTACTGTCTGATTGTTCCGGTTCAGGAACTGATTCTGCACCTGCTCAATGGAAAGGAATTGATTGTTTTGGATCTTCATATCTACTCCTCCTTGAGAACATTTCCGCCGCCAATCCTTTTAGCAGCTCTTACTTGTCGGAATCGCCGCTTTCTGTCGAATCCTTATCCGCAGTGTCAGTATCTTTCTTCGCTGCTTCTTCCTGCTCCTTCACCAGATCATTCATCCTGCTCGTGTACTTCTTCAGACCATCTACATAGTCATCTGTCAGGAATTTCTTCTGGTACTCTGTCATGTCATCATACATGGACTGCAGTTTCTCCACTGTCTCTCTGCTGTCAATCGTAAGCTCTCCCACTTTAGGAAGCTTGTTGTAGAGATTCAGGAACTCTGCTGCAAGTGCATAAGCTTTCAGATACTTTTCATCTGCAACGGTATCCAGATCATCCATCGAATATAACTCACCGTTAATTGAGAGGAATGCTTTGTTGTTCTCGTATACGACATAGTCGACATTACCCTGTACCGTCGTCGTGTTGCCGCTGCTGTCTGTCACCTTCATCAGAACGGTCTGTCCCACAAGTGTTGATGCTCTGGAAAGCTCCAGTGTCGCACTCATATTCTGCATCTGCTCCAGTTCGGAGAAGGTTGCATACTGGGATATGTATTCCGTATTGGATGTCGGCTCAAGCGGATCCTGATATTTCATCTGTGCTACCAGAAGCTGTAAGAACGCTTCCTTGTCTACGGTCGATCCTGATTTCTTTTCATTGCTCTTCTTCGTAGAAGCTGCTGTTGCAGATTCCACTAATTTTCCATCTTTTACCTGTTGTACTGCACCCATTTTCTCACTCCTTTCTTTCTGATTCCGTTATGCGGTATAATCTACCGTACCGCCATTTGCACGCATCATTTCCACGGCAATCTTGTCAGACTGCTCCATTTCTTCCAGCTCTTCTTCCTCGTCCAGTTCTCCAAGGTTCAGTCTTCTGGTCGTCTTGCCTGCGGCTGCCTGCTCTCGCTCGGCATCCTTCTCTTCTCTGGTGAACTGCTGTTCCTGTCCATGTGCTGCCACCGAGACTTCTACCTCATCGACCTTCAGTCCCTGTTCTTCAAACTGTTCCTTCAATGTTACGATCTGGCTTTCCACTGCTGCACGCACTGCCTCGTTCTGTGTGATGAACTGTGCTGTAATACCGCCTGCCTTCGCTGTGATCTGCACGTGTACGGTTCCAAGACTTGCCGGATGAAGCTGCATTTCCATCTCCTGCATATCCGACTTGACATGCACTTTCATGTAATCTACGATCTGATCCATGATCTGCTGTGTCTGTGTGGACTGATAAGTTCCTGTCTGTGCATTCACCGGTACTGCGGCATCTGTCTTTACCATGGCTGCATTATCCTTCGCTGCCTGCATCATTGACGCAGACGACTCAGCGTTGTGCCGATCCTCCTGTCTGCCCCCCTGCGCTCCACGTTTTTCAAACGGGCTCTGCTCTTTCAGGGCATCCTGGCCAGCTGGTTCCTGCATGTCTGTCACATTCTCCGTCTTGCTCGTATCACCGCTCTCGTCATCCACCTTCACGCTCACCTGAACAGTCTCGCCATCCCGGTGTACGGTCACCGTGTAATCCTGTGATCCCTCCAGCGTATCCTGTGGCATGTCCTCCAAAGCCGTCTCCGGTACATCCGTTTCCGGTGTGGAAACCATCTCCGTGATCAGAGCACCAATCTCTTCCTCGCTCAGTCCCAGTTCCTCCTGAAGTGCATCCAGGCTGTTCTGTACTGTCTCAAGAAGATTCTGCAGATTCGTGTAAAGCTCTGCATTTGTCACGAGCGAAAGTTCATCGTTACACCCGCTCAGTTCCAGTAAAAGCTGTTTGAGATTCTCCGGATCAAAGAGATCGACTGCCGACAGTCCCAAAGTTTCCATGGCTGCTTCCACCTCTTCCGGCGTTACATCCATCTCATCCGCCACATCCTGTACAAGCTTCTCTCCGTCTTCACGGATTGTCTGCTTTTCTTCCTCGCGGACATTTCCCTTGCCCTTTGCCTCTGTACTCTTACCGCTCTTTTGACCGGTCGTCTGTCCCGAAGCATCCTTGATCCGGTTCTTGTCACCCGAGGTTCCCTGTAGCTTGACTCCCTGCTCCATACTGTCCTTCTTTGCTGCCACATTGCCAGCAGAAACACATCCGGCTGTCTGTCCCTGCAGCGAAGTCACTTCATCTGTGATCTTTCCCATCACCTTCTGAAAGCTCTCCTGTACAGCTTCTTCCTGTTTTCCTGTCACGACCGGCTGCTGGCTGCCATAGCTTTGCAGCGCGTTGACGTTGTTTACAGGTATGCTTGTCACATGCATTCCTCCTTTCTTAACTTTTCAAGGTTCTTCGCCTTACGGCATTTATATATAGAAATGTGGAAATCCGGCAGTAAATCCTGCCGTTTAAGTTCCACATGCTATATAGCTATATATCGGTTTTTCTACGGTGTTTTTGAAGTCTGTATCCCCTGATATCAGGACTCCGGATCCATGATCTTGGTCAGTCTGGCCGCTATCGCCGGGTCCATTACTCCAAGTATTTTTCCTCTGTCCTCTGTACTCATCTGGTTCAATATCTTAGCTGCCAGCTCCAGGTCATCTGTCATCTGTTCAAAGATGCCTGCAGCCTCCTTGGGCTTCATCTCAGCATAGGCCTGTGCATAATCCTTGATCTCCTGACTTGCCTCCTCCTGCTGAACTACCTGTTTGTACAGGTACTCTGCCGTCGTAGGGTCCATCGACTCATAGTATTTCTGGTACTCAGCTGCTCCCGGTCCTTTGTCTGCATAGACTACTTCCTCGTAAAATTCCGTCTTAATTCTTTCGAACTCAACCTGTGCGTCCTCAAATGTCTGCAAACGGTCAATCTCAGCCTGCATCTCCTCAAGCTGCTCGGAATCTACATTATTATCTGCCTGTGCCTGCTCCAGTTCCAGTTCCAGCTGTTTGATATAGTCGACAGCTTCCCGCAGACTGGTATATCCTCCGTAAGCCTCCTCGTCATCTGTTGTCACTACAGACTCCGAAGGAAGGATCTTGTTGATGACCGGCACATCCCTGAGTACCGGTGCGAGCACATTCGATCCGAAGCCTCCCACATCCAGTTTGATCAGAAGACATAGAATTGCCAGCCAGATCAGTACGATCACAACAGTAACCAGAAAGACAGATACTCCTCCGGCTTCCTCGTCATCAGCAAGTTGTGCTTCCTGTGCGGAAATTTCTTTGGCACGCTGCTTTGCCTCTTTTCTCTGTGCCTTCTGCTCGTCCTTTATCTTCTTTTTTTCTTCTTTCAGTCTTTTCTTTTCTGCCTTGGTATCCACCTCAGCATTTAACAGTTCATCTGCCATATTCAACCACGCCCTTCAATTCCTGTTATCCTTGTCTGCGCTGACCGTATGTATAGCTTGTCAGCTCATCGACAGCCTTCCCCTCAGCCGCCTTTTCTTCACCCATAAATTGTTCAAAGGCTTTCTCTTTTAATTTCTCGTGCATTTTGCGGTCCTGCATCACTTCCTGCAGCTTCGCCCGTGCCTGTTCCACCCGCAAAAGCGCCTCATCAACCCTGTCTTCCTGTGCGAGTATCAGATCATCCATCGCCGAGATCGCATTGGCATTGTCCCGGAGTTGTCCGGCGTTCAACACATCCCCCCGGATTCTCCTTCCCTCTTCCAGATAATCTTCCTTGCGATCCTCCAGATTTTTCAGCCGGTCCTGTTCCTCCCTCAGAAGTGCCTGCTGCCTGCCAAGTTCCATCTTGGCCTGCGTCTCAAGCTGAAGCTTGACGTTTAAAATATTCTGCATTCTGTATTTAAACTTCGCCATACTGCTCCCCAGAGGTCACTGCTTTTATTGTGCATCCTGTGTCTCCTGCGCATCTGCAAAAAGTTCCCGCAGAAGATCCACTGCCTGCTCATAATCATATTTGGCGTCCACGTCCTGCATCAGGTAATCGTTGACCGCATCGATCTTATCGATCGCATAATCTATGTTTTTATTGCTGCCTCTCTTGTAGGCTCCGATGTTGATCAGATCCTCCGCCTCATTGTAGGTTGCAAGCACACTCTTTAACTTGCCTGCAAGCTGCTTGTGTTCCTTGCCCACGATCTGGCTCATACATCTCGATATACTCTGTAATACATCAATTGCCGGATAATGATTTAAATGCGCCAGTTTACGGTTCAGCATGATATGCCCGTCCAGAATACTTCTCGCTGTATCCGTGATCGGCTCATTGAAATCATCGCCGTCAACAAGCACCGTATAAAGTCCTGTGATCGACCCTTCGCTTGCCCTTCCCGCTCTCTCGAGAAGCTTCGGCATTTCCGAATACACACTCGGCGGATATCCTCTTGAAACCGGTGGCTCTCCGCTGGCAAGGCCGATCTCCCTCTGCGCCATGGAAAAACGTGTCAGGGAGTCCATCATCAGAAGCACGTCCCTTCCCTGATCCCTGAAATACTCTGCTATCGCAGTGGCTGTCTTGGCCGCCTTATTTCTTTCCAAAGCCGACTTGTCTGATGTCGCAACCACCACAACCGACCGTTTCATACCTTCTTCGCCAAGGTCTCTCTCCACGAACTCACGGACTTCCCTGCCTCGCTCTCCGATCAGTGCGATTACATTGATATCCGCTTTGGTATTTCTTGCAAACATACCCATCAATGTGGACTTACCGACACCGGAACCTGCGAAGATTCCGATTCTCTGTCCCTTTCCGACAGTCATCAGTCCATCTACCGCTTTGACACCAAGGGGCAGTACCTCGTCTATGATCTTACGGCTCATCGGGTCCGGTGGCTGTGCCTCAACCGGATAGGGAATTCCTGGCATATACTCGCCATGAATCCTGCCAAGTCCGTCCAGTACCTTTCCGAGCAATTCATCTCCAACCGGTACCATCAGAGGTTTTCCGGTATTCTCCACGATACATCCAAGCCCGATACCATCCGTCTTATCACACGGCATCAGAAGCGTCTTGCGATCCTTGAAACCCACTACCTCTGCCATGATCGGTGCGTAAGTATCATCTGCCGGATAAATTCTGCACAGATCGCCAAGTCTGGCTTCCGGTCCTGCCGACTCAATCGTCAGGCCGACTACGTTCTCGACCCTTCCCATCTTTAGGAAAAAGGTGTCCTCCGCTATTTTGCTGTACTTGTCAAAATCAATCTTTAGTTCCATCAAATGATAACACCCGCAATTTCTTCGTAAGCTCTTCTAACTGTGTATCAATGCCACAGTCAAAGATTCCCCCATCTGTCTCTATCATACAACCGCCTTTGGAAAGAGCGATGTCCTCTACGATCTCCACAACGCCTTTGCCGCCCGCTGCTTTATCTGTAAGCTCCTGCTTCTGCATGTTGACATAAGGATAATCCTCCGCAGAAACGTGTACAATAAAAGTCCTGCTGCTCTCCACCTTTCGCAATGTGGAGTCGATCAAACGCACCAGGATGTCTCTATTGTCCGAAAGGTCAACCTTAAATATGTAATTATACAGTCCTGTGATCGTATCAATAAATTTAGGTTCCAGTTCCTCGATCAGATGGTCATAGTCCGCCTCCATCTGCGCACGCTTTGCTTCCAGCTCCTGCTTTGTAGCATCTGCCTCCGCATAGCCTCTCTGGTAACCGTCGTCATAACCGCTTTTCTCTGCACTTTCCAGTGTCTGTCTACGGAGCTGCTCTGTCTCCTGCTGTGCCTGTGCACGGATCTGTTCTGCCTGCGCCTGTGCGTCTGCCAGGATCTGGTCCGCCTGTGCCTGAATCTCTTCCAGATTCGGTCCATTATCCACAGAGGCCGCCTTGATGACCGCCCCGTTTTCTCCATCGGTGCCTTCTTCCAGAGTACCATCCACGTTTTCTGCGTTCAGGCCTCCAGTGAACTCTCCGTCAGCCCTCTCTTCCATGGAAGCTAACGCCTGTTCTCTTTCTCTCTGTCTTTCTTTGGCCTGTAATTCTTCAATGCGCTCCTCAACACGCCCATTGCTGTCGATCACGCACTTGTCATCCTCCGTCACTGCTACGCAGTGCGACTTGTAAATATTCTTAGACAATGATCTCGTCACCTCCACCTCTGGAGATAACGATTTCTGCTGAATCTTCCAGTTTTCTGATGATATTTACGATCTTCTGCTGTGCCTCTTCAACATCCTTCATACGAACAGGACCCATGAATTCCATATCTTCCTTGATCATAACAGCAAGACGCTTGGACAGGTTGTTGAAGATTGCATTCTGTACTTCCTCGTTCGATCCCTTGAGGGCGATCGCAAGGTCACCGTTGTCCACATCACGAAGTACACGCTGGATTGCACGGTCGTCAAGCAGCAGAATATCCTCGAATACGAACATCTTCTTTCTGATCTCGTCGGCAAGCTCCGGCTCCTCGATTTCCAGAGTTTCCATGATGTGCTTCTCTGTTCCACGATCTACTGTATTCAAAATCTCTACAACGGCATCCACGCCACCGATGATGGTGTAATCCTGATTGACAAGGGATGCCAGCTTTGATTCCAGTACTTTCTCCACTTCCTTGATAACCTCCGGGCTGGTGCGGTCCATAACAGCGATACGCTTTGCGACATCCGACTGTCTGTCCGGTGGAAGTGCTGAGATAATAAGCGCTGCCTGTGCCGGAGACAGATATGACAGGATCAAAGCAATTGTCTGCGGGTGCTCATCCTGAATAAAGTTGAGGAGCTGTGCCGCATCTGTCTTGCGAACAAACTCGAAAGGCTTAACCTGCAAGGATGCTGTCAATCTGCTGATAACATCCATAGCCTTCTCGGAACCGAAGGATTTCTCCAAAAGTTCCTTTGCATAATTGATACCGCCTTCCGCAATGTACTGCTGCGCAAGACATACCTGATAAAACTCTGTTATAACCTCTTCCTTGACCTGCGGTGTAATGCTTCTTGTGTTCGCAATCTCAAGCGTAAGTTCTTCTATTTCTTCTTCTTTCAGATGTTTGAAGATAGCTGCCGATTTCTCCGGTCCGAGGGCAATCAGCAAAATAGCGGCCTTCTGCAGACCTGTGATCTTCTCCTCTGCTGTTCTTGCTGACATGCTCCTACCCCCAATCCTCGTTTAACCAGTTGCGCAGCAGATTGGCTGCAGCTTCCGGATTTTCTTCCACAAACTTGCTGACAAGACGTTTCTCCTCTGACTCGTTTTCAAGAGAAATGTCTTCCAGTTGTACCTCAGGTGTGGACTGTAGAAGTGTCTCCACAGAAAGTTCCTCTTCCTGCTCCTGATGTTTCTCTCCCCGCATGCTTCTGAGTACCACAAAGGCAAGCAATGCCAGAATTACAATGATCAGCACGATCTGTAAAATATCGGTTGCCGTAATTCCCTTGCTCTCCGCATCGAAGAACAGATTCTCGCTGTAAGCCACAAGTGTAATGCTGTCCTGTGGAATTCCCGTTGCATTGGCAACTGCCGTATAGAAATCCGGTTCTACGTCAATCTTCGTCCGTCCGGTATTGGCAAGCTTATATTCTTCCCAGGTAATGCCGTCCAAAAGTCCCTGTGTTCTGGCATCCTCTTCGCGGATCACATTGTATTTGATCAGGGATGCAGCAAGTGACGACTGATCATAATTGATCAGCCCCGCCGGGGTTGTTGTTGTTGTGATCGTCTCATTCGGGAGATAATCTCTGGATTCCTCGCTTCTTGTAGAACTGGAATTTGCATTGTCCTCCAGCACGTAGGAAGTTGTCTCATCGTTGGAATCCGTTCCCGGAACTCCACCGGTTCCGCTTGTGTTCTCCTCGTTATAAACATTCTCATGGCTCAGAACGCCCTGCGTCTGTCCATCCGCAGGTGTGTATGTATGCTCAGTTCTGTCAATCGTGGAAAAATCAAGCACCAGATTGCTGGCTACTTCCACGTTGTCAAATTCCTTCGTTCCGAGAATGACTTTCTTCACTTCGCTGGTTACAAGTTTCTCCGCCTCGTTCTTGACAGAAAGCTGTGCGCTTGTTGTACCGGAAACTGTATAGTTATCATCTCCGGTGAAGAGCATGTTGCCTTCCGTATCCATGACAACGATATTGTTCGTCGTCTCATTGCCGATTGCCGTTGCAACCGCACGCGCAAGGTACGCTGCGTTATCTGTCGTGAACTCGTCCTTGAGTTCCAGAAGGATCCATGCGGAGGACTCTTCCTTGGACGCGATCAGCGTTCCGTCATTTTCCGGGATGTTCAGAGTGACATAAGCGCTCTTTACCGCCGTAAATTTCTTGATAACATCATTTTCCAGATATTTCTGGAGATATACTACATACTTCTTCTGCTTGTCCGACTCTGTGGTGGAAAAGCTTCCATCTGTCACATTTTCAATGCCATAACCGGCCGCCTGAATATTGTTCGTTCCAAGCAGGAAGTTCGCATCAGACTGCTGATCCTTCAAAATAGTGATCGTCAATCCATCGTCGGCTATCTGATAGTCGTAACCGCCTTCCTTCTCCAGAAGGTCTTTGACTTCTGCTGCCTCCGTCATAGTCTCGCACTGTCTGAGCAGCACATATTGAGGGCGCGTCAGAGCCGCCACGATGGCAACGATCGCAACCACTACAGCTACCGCTGCGCATACGATCAGTGTTTTCTGCTTTGCAGTAAAACGGTTCCACCATTCCAGGATCTGCCCGCCGATTTGTTTGAGTTTCTCTAGCAATTTATCCACAACAATTCCTTCTCCTTCAGTGTCTGATGCTCACTAAATCTGCATCTGTATCAGTTCCTTGTATGCTTCAAGGAGCTTGTCCCTGATCGCAACCGTATACTGCAATGCCGTAGACGCTTTCTTCAGTGCAATACCCAGGTCATGCGTATTATCCGTTTCCCCTAACGCCCACTTGATCTCTTCATTCTCTGCATCAGAAAGGAAGCTGTTTGTCGTATTTAAATTATCAATTGCCGTGTTCAAAAATCCATCAAAGCTTTGATCTGTATAACTGACTGCCGTACTCGTCGGCGCAGCTTTCGCCGCCTCCTTCACCGCCTTCGAGGACACGTTGTACAGTGATGTGATATCTAAAGCCATACCAATTCCTCCAATATTTACTGTTTCCCTTGTCTGTTCTTAGTTTATATCCCCATTATCCCTTGATGATGCCAAGTCCGGCTGTCGCCATGTTCTTGCTCGCATTAAAGGCTGTCGCATTGTATTCATAAGCCCTGCTCGCATCGATCAGGTTTGTCATCTCTGTGATGGCACTCACATTCGGATAGGTGACATATCCGTTTTCATCTGCGTCCGGATGAGAAGGATCATACACCTTGTTCATCTCTGTCCACTTATCTTCGTACACGCCGCTCACCTTCACACCGCTGCCGGTGTATGAGTAGCATTTCGAAGCCTTGTTCAATACATGTCTGAACGCAGTCTGCTGCCCTTTTTCTTCAAACACAACGACCTTTCTTCGATACGGTGTGCCGTCCTCCGTTCTTGTCGTGTTGGCATTCGCTACATTCTGAGAAATGATATCCATACGGTAGCGTTCTGCTGTCATGCCGCTCGCATTGATATCAAATGCTGTAAACATTCCCATCGTCTTTCTCCTTATGCTTCTATGTCAATCTTAGTTTATTTCAAAACATACTGTAAATTCCGGAACTCCTGATCGATACAGTCCGTAAGTCCCTGATAGACTGTCTGATTCTTTGCCAGATAAACCGCCTCCGTATCCGGATCGACATTATTGCCGTCTATACGATAGGAAAAACCTGCGTAGTCCGTATATGTCACAGGTTCGAGACGATTTGTTTTCAGATCTGCGACCTTTGCGTCCATAGATTTGTATCTGGAATGTCCCAGCGCCTTGGCGAGCTGGCTTTCAAAATCCACATCCTGTCTCTTATAGTTCGGCGTATTCGCATTCGACAGGTTATTTGAAATTGCATCGTGACGCAGCCAGGAAGCATCCGCTGCCTTATCCAGTACATTGATGTAGTCAAACACATTTGTATTTGCTAAAGTACTCATAGTTCCCCTCCTTAATGATTAACCCATTAACCCTTATAAAAAATATTCTCTTTACCATTATAAAGTAATTACGGGAAAAAACAAGACAAAAAGTAAAAAAAGAACAGATCCTGCATCATCAACGGACGCGGAATCTGTTCCTTTTGTATGACATTTTCTATGGCAGTAACACAATCGTGTGTAAAATTCGATTCTCTTATCAAAGAATCAGTATCTTCCCTGTTCCTTGAGTTTCTCCACCTCATCAAAGACGACATCGTTCAACACCTTGATATAGGTTCCCTTCATGCCGGAAGATCTGGACTCAATCACTCCCGCACTCTCAAACTTGCGGAGCGCATTAACGATCACGGATCTTGTGATGCCGACCTTGTCTGCGATCTTGCTGGCTACCAGGATTCCCTCCATGCCACCGAGTTCTTCAAAGATATGTGTGATTGCCTCCATCTCTGAAAATGACAGGGTACTGATCGCCGACTTCACCACGGCAATCTTGCGGTTTTCCTCTGCACTCTCCTCACTCACTGCACGGAGCATCTCCAGGCCAACCACGGTGGTTCCGTACTCACACAGAATAATATCGTCTATATCGTACTGTTCCTCACACTTGTACAGGAACAGAGTTCCAAGCCGTTCCCCCGATATCTCGATCGGTGCGATGACAGCCTGGAATTTTCTGGTGTCAATGTTCTCAAACCCCAACGTCTCCAGATTGACATTCTCCTTGGTGGACAGAACTCCCAGAAGACGTTCGTTAAGCATCGGATCGATAAAACCACCCACATGATCCACGATCAGCTCCGTGATGGATTCCACCGAGTCCAGATCTCCAATTCCGAGCACCTTTCCTTTTCTGCTGATCACAAGCACATTGGATGCCAGAATTTCCTTGAGCACCTCACAGATATCGTTGAATACGACTTTGCCTGAGTTGTTGTTGTGCAGAAGTTTTCCTATTTTCCTCGTTTTGTCTAATAGCTGAACACTGCTCATGATTATACCTCCGCTGCTTCCAGCCCATTTGTACTGACCAATCTTACTGTTTTTATTTTATCACACCATTTGCCCCTTTTCAATGTATTTTATATACAATTTGTTTAAATAGTTAATATTTCGCACACTATTTTGTCACCAGCTTATTTTCATGTAAAAAGCCATTACTTTATGTTGATGCTGGCAAATGATGTAATGGCTTTTGACACCCGAATCCTATTCCACAAAAAAACAGGAGGTGTTTAACCCTCCTGTTTCGGTGCATCCTTGATAAATCCACATTTTTCATCGGAGCATACCAGCTTGTTTCCCTTCTGCAACAGAATGGAACCGCAGCGGTCGCAGCGATCGTTGACCGGTCTTTGCCATACCATGAAATCACATTCCGGATTTCCGATACAGCCATAGTACTTTCTGCCTTTCTTGGTCTTCTTGATAACGACATCCTTGCCACATTTCGGACAGGCTACGCCAATCTTCTCAAAATATGGTTTCGTGTTCCGGCATTCCGGGAATCCCGGGCAGGCAAGAAACTTGCCGTGCGGTCCGTACTTAATGACCATCTGTCTGCCGCAGACATCGCAGTACTCGTCCGAAAGCTCATCTGCGATCTCCACCTCTTCCAGTTCTTTCTCTGCCTTTTGTACAGCTTCTTCCAGATCTGGATAGAAATTACGGATCACAGTTTTCCAATTGACCGTTCCTTCCTCGACACCGTCGAGCAGGGCTTCCATCGTAGCGGTGAAATTGACATCCACGATCGAAGGGAACGCTTCCTTCATCATATGGTTGACCACTTCGCCAAGCTCGGTCACATAAAGATTCTTGTTCTCCTTGACAATGTATCTTCTTGCAAGGATCGTTGTGATCGTCGGTGCGTAGGTACTCGGACGTCCGATTCCCAGTTCCTCCATCGCCCTGACAAGTGATGCCTCTGTGTAGTGCGGTGCCGGCTGTGTGAAATGCTGCTTTTCTTCCATCTCCTTCAGCGTCAGCTTTGTATCGGTCGTAATTCCCTTCATCAGGGTATTGCTCTCTTCTTTATCTTCTTCCTGTGTATAGACGCTCATAAATCCATCAAACTTCACCTTGGAGGCAGCCACGGTAAACCGTTGTCCTGCCGCATCAATCTTGACGGAGGTTGTCTCATAGACAGCTGACGCCATACGGCTTGCCACAAACCGTTTCCAGATCAGCTGGTAAAGACGGAACTGATCTCTTGAGAGTGACTCCTTGATCTCAATCGGAAGTCTTGTGATATCCGTCGGCCGGATCGCTTCATGCGCGTCCTGAATTTTCTGTGTTTTCCTCTTCTCCTGCGTGTTTTCTGCCGTGTACTCCCTGCCGTACTTCTCGGTGATGAAGCTCTCTGCTGCTGCCTCTGCCTCCTCGGAGACACGGGTAGAATCGGTACGCAGGTAGGTGATGATACCGACAGTTCCGCTGCCTTTGATATCCACACCTTCATAGAGCTGCTGTGCAAGACGCATCGTCTTCTGCGTGGAGAAGTTCAGCACCTTGCTCGCCTCCTGCTGTAAGGTGGAGGTGGTAAACGGAAACGGTGCCTTCTTGACTCTCTCTCCTGTCTTGACAGAGGAAACCTTATATTCTGCCTTGTCAAGGTTCTTCTTAATGCTCTCCAGTTCTTCTCTGGAAGCTATCGTCTTCTTCTCTTCCACCGTGCCGTAATATTTTGCAAGCAACGGTTTCTTTTCTCCCTCTACGTCAAAGGATGCCTCCAGCGTCCAGTATTCTTCCGGGATAAAGGCGTTGATCTCCTCCTCCCGGTCACAGATAATACGCAGTGCCACGGACTGCACCCGTCCTGCGCTGAGTCCTCTCTTAACCTTCGCCCACAGTACCGGTGAGATACGGTATCCCACAACACGGTCCAGGGATCTTCTCGCCTGCTGTGCATCCACCAGATTCATATCGATCTCCCTTGGATGTTTCAAGGATTCCTTTACAGCAGTCTTGGTGATCTCATTAAAGGTGATCCGGTACACCTTCTTATTTTCAAGCTTGAGCGCGTAATACAAATGCCACGAAATTGCCTCCCCTTCGCGGTCAGGATCCGTTGCGAGATATACTTTCTCGGCTTTCTTTACCTCTTTGCGAAGCGCAGCCAGAATATCACCTTTTCCACGGATGGTGATATATTTCGGTTCATAGTCGTTCTCTACATCAATTCCGAGTGTGCTGCGGGGCAAATCCCTCACGTGACCGTTGCTGGCCATTACCTCATAATTCGCTCCCAAAAACTTTTTGATGGTCTTCACCTTCGCCGGTGACTCCACGATTACCAGATATTTTGCCATAGCATTTTCCCCTATCTGTCAGTGCTTGATATTAACGTGACTCACTATACACTATATTTTTCGGGATGGCAAGAAAAAATTAAAATTTGTATTTCTTCTATTCTAATGGGAACAGCTTCGCACGGTTCAGCGATACCCTGTCAATCCCCATCATCTCATACACGGTGCCGTTCTTTTCAAAGGAGGTGCGCAGTACAATATAAATGTCCGCCGTGTCCATCTCTCCCTGCTGTCTCAAAACAGTAACAGGGGCTTTTATTCTGTAAATTTCGCCTTCTTTCAGCTCTGTCCCGGCAACTTCCGTAAGCTGATTATCCTGTACCCTGAAAATCTGACTTGTGAATTCTGTAACCTTCACAGGCCCGTGTGAAGTATCTAACACAGCAGCTCCGTCCGGGTCTTCATAATAGAAACGAATGTCTGACGTTTTCACCAGTGCCAGATTATTGTCGCAGCAACGGAAATACACATCCGTGTACTCATCCATAATTCCCTGCTGTTCATCTCCCATCTCTTTCGCATCCTGATCAAACGGTATGGTAATGCTCTCAATCTCCGCACTCTCTGCTGCGAATCCGGCCACAATAGACACTCTCGGATTATGCATTCCTGCCTGATATGCCGCCATCAGAGCATTTACAAAAAGATGACACTCCTCCAGCCCCGGTGTATCCTGTGACGGCTCTCCCAACGAATCCTTCATATACGGATAGCTTCCTATCCCCAGATAAACGATATTGCCCTTACTGTATACCAGATAATTGTTTCGTCCATCCTTCTCCGAGAGGGAATAAGCACTGTCACTGTTCTCTCCAGAGCTGCTGCCAAGCGTATACCACACCGTTGTACAGGGTATGCTTCTGCTCCCATCCGCATGAAAATCGGCATCCGGATTCAGAAGATACTGCCCTGCCCGGTTGCTCCCACCCAGGTTAAAATCCCTTTTCAGAGTGAATGGGTAATAGCTGATCAGGCCTGCATTGAGCATATTGGCTTCAAGCTGTGGCACCTCACCAAACAGATTGTCAGATAACCCCTGATAGCGATACAGCTCTGAACTTGCTTCGCCGATTGCTGTGTAGGTTCTCGCATCTGACTGTCCCAGAAGTGCCCCGTCAAGCCCCATACGGTTTCCACTTGCCCCAGACGAAAGCACCAGAACAGCCCTTCCCTCCGCTGCGTAAGCATTCACAGCATCCACCAGGCCGCCAAGATCATCCGGTCCTCCCATGCCAAGCAGCAAAATATCCCACTGTCTTAAAAAACCGGGTTCTGTCTCCAGCTTTGTCTGTACCTGCCCGGCAGACAGGGTCCTGATCACATATTCTGCATTCTGTATTTCCTGCGCTTCCCGCAGAACAGCACCCAGCAGAAGGTTATTTGGGCCACTGTACATCTTCTCCAGATTCTGCTCCTTTGCCAGTGCATCATCCCCTGTGATCTGGAGCACCCGAATCTGTGCCGTCTCACCGGTGCACCGGAAATATCCCTGCATAGCTGATCTTCTGTACACATTTCCGGTATCCACTGCCTCCAGCTTCCACCCGAGCACTCCTTCTCCTATTCCCTCTGTCCGTACATAAATGGTACTGTTCTCATCTATATAATTATCCGGCGGAACAAGTTCCTTTTCCTGAAAGAATCCGTCTCCATCCCAGTCTATATAAAGCCGCAGGCTAACCTCTCCGGGATATCCCTCCCCATAGCTGTCTGTCAGCTTATAGGGAATTGTCCCGATATCATCGCCGTTATCCTCCGGTTTGAGAGTCTGCACCATATCCACCTGCTCTGCATAGCCGATCCGCAAATGCCGCGCATTCAGCTGTGCATAGAAGTAAGCGTTTCCCCGCACATCCGACACCGTATAGAGGTTATTCTTTTCCCGCAGACTGCTATCGTTGATCACTGTGCGCAGAAAATCATACATTCTGGTGTCCTTTCCTACCAGACTGTCATTGATGTCATCCACTGCCGCATCCTTCGCTGTCCTGTCCTTGAAAAAATCATCCTCCACTACAACCGGATAACCTGCACGCAGATAGGATAACAGAGACTCCCTGCCCTGTTCGGACAGGTCATTGTAATCATAGGTTTCATCAAGTCCTGCTGCTCTGTCTCCGCTATGGTAGACAAGACCGTTCAACTCGGTGTTGTTATACTTTGGATTTCCTTTTTCATCCTTGTACAGTCTCTGCCCGTCCAGCCCGATAAAGACCATACTGTAAATTTCGTTAAGCTCCTCCCGTTCACAGTTAAACTCCGCCACAGCTTTTACGGTTACCTCCCGTTGACAGGACGCAGTATCCTCCCCTGTCCGGGCATCGAGAAGCTGTACTCCCGGTCTCTTCTGATCCTCTCTGTCAAACACGAGATGTACGCTCCTGCCGTCCGCGCTGTACTCAAACCGCAGATCGGCCATCTTATTCGTCGTGGGCTGCAGCTCCAGTACGCGGATGTCCCGAAAAGTTCCTGTCATTCCGGATGCATAGTTCAGAATATACTGGATTGCCTTCGCCCTGCTGATGACACCCGACAGGGAATCCTCGCCCGGAAGTGTCATGCTTTCCATGACAATTGCAGTCCTGACTGCCTCGAAACCGGCCTCCTTCTCCTGCTCAGAGAACTCCTTCATAAAATCATCCGCTGCCAGTGTTCCCCGCATCATATAGACGTTTTGGTTTACATAATGATAGCAGTTATCCGTACAGAGATCCTTATCCAGATTCAGGAAAAGATTTTCCGCATTCGAATCCATATCCTCATAAAAATAAGCCGCCAGATCCTTCTTGGCGAAAACTCTGGCAAGCTGTCCGTAACGCAGCTCCTTAAACTGGTCCATGTCCAGAATATCAGAATCCACAATGACGGCAAGCGAGTCTGCCACTGTACGGTACAGCAACTGATAGGCCGCCTCCTTCGTGATATCACCCAGAATCTGTCCATCAATATAATGCTTTGTAATTATAGTTCCGTTTGCAGGCGAAGGATTCAGAAATTCTCCCGCTCCATCCTCCAGATAGACAAGGTCTGCCTCGTAGACGTCCTGGACACTTACCTCTCCGGCCTTCTTCACAACTACCTTAACTGCAAAGTCCTGATAGTTTTCGTTGTCTCCATTCTGCAAGGTACTGAAAACATATTTCCGAAGCCAGTCGTTCTCTGTTGCGCATCTTATGTAAACCGGCGTGTTTTGTGTTCCGATTGTCTCTGCTGTAATTCCTCCGGCCGCATCTGTCCGATAATACTGATCCCACGGAATAATGTTTCCTTCGTTATCTCCGATCTCAAAAGCACTCTCTATCTGATACAGAGTTTCGGGTGGATCATCCTCCGTAAGCTCCACATACTCAAACCGGAGCGCATAATAGTTGTTTCCATTCCCCGGTGTCTGTGCCGCATAACGCTTCCATTCGCTATCTGCAATACCGGTACTCCCCTGCGCAGTGCCGGTATTGCTGTTTTCGTCCATCTGCTCGGTATCTGTATTACTGTCTTTGTTTGTCTGCGTGGAGTCGGCGCTTGTGTCTTCTCCCTCACCTTTGTCTTCCTTCTCACCGGCATCTTTGCCCTCGCCGATATCCTCGTCCTTTTGGGTATCTTCTCCACTGTTGTCCTCATATTCACCGGCATCTTCTCCCTCGCCGATATCCTCGTCCTTTTGGGTATCTTCTCCACTGTTGTCCTCATTCTCACCAGTGCCTTCACCCTCGCCGGTATCCTCGTCCCTGCCGGTATCTTCTTCGTCGATATCCTCATCCTTGCCGGTATCTTTTTCTTCGTCTGCGTCCTTCTTCCGGTCGGTCTTGTCCCTGTCTTCTTCCTCTGACTTTTCAGACCCTTGAGACTGGTTTTCCTCTCCCTTTGTCTGCTTTGACGGATTCAGATATACCGATGGATCATCCGGGTCTACCTGTTCCTCCCGGTAATCATATTCTGTACCATTTTCCGCAGGCTTTAGATCCATCAGCCGTCCGGAATACACATAACAGCCATTCTCCAGACGATACATCGAAGTCGGCACGGACACGGAGCCTGCCTCCCTGCTGTCCACCACGCGGTAGCCCGCCCTCGCATCCTTGCTGACACCAAAAACAATCCGGTAAGATTCTGCCTCTCCATCTCCCGGATTCTGTATTGTATATAAATGTTCCTCACCCGGCAAAGTTACCGGTGCCGAATCATACAGCTTGTTCCATCCTTCGCCTGCGGCATCAGGTACACTCTCATAAGTCTCCTCATAGCCAATCTTCAGGTATTCTGTCTCCTGCGGATCAGTCAGTTGCAAAGCGGGTGCCATCACTTCCTGCGCCAGGGAAAGCCGCTCCTCATAATCATAGAAAAGCGGTACATCCTGTCCGAAGATTCTCAACAGATCCTGCTCAATCGGAGTCTGCCCAGTCACCAAATAACCTATGGTTGCCAACGATAATTCATAATTATGTAAACTTCCTTTTCTGTCACTCCATGCCACATCGGCCTGTCCCGGCACAATATCCAGTATCACAAAAGGATCTTCCTGCGTATTGTGCTCTTTGACGATCCTGCCAATCCCCTGAAATGCCTGATTTTCCCCGGCATAAACCTGTGACCGCTGAAAGCCCTGCACCACAGAGACTGCGGTCGCAATCATAGAAAGGCCCACGACAGCCACCAGCCTGATCCGCTTTCTGTTGTGTTTTCTCCCTGTTTTAATACTCATATTTCCGTACTTCTTTTCCCTTATCTGCACGCCAAAGCCCTGTCCCTTTCCGGCGTTTGTCTCTTTGTGTCACGGAACAGCCCTGTTTCTGACCGTAACATTGCTGGAGGTTGTATATTCTCTGTCCCCACAGATGAATTTCATCGTGATCTGCACCACACGCTTTTCCTCAAACTGTGACAAGTCCACCGCAAACTGTGTCACCCGCCGCGCAAGTAACGCCCACTGACCGGAGTTCTCCGGTTCTTTTACCGAAGGAAAGTGTTCTGTAGCGTCAGTCTCTGCATAATAAAGATTTTCACTTGCCTTATCCCACAGAAAACAATAATTCTGACCACCGGATTCCTCTCCCTGATACCAAAGCAGCTTGTCATCCGGCTCAAAGGTCAGCTCATCCTCCTTACACACCGTCTGCTCCTGTGAGTCCTTGCAGCATACATACTCCAATTTTCCGTTCATGTCGATCAGCACATCTGTTATCTGATTCATCGCAAGCTGTGCCTCCTGCTGTACATTGATGTCATTGCTTGCTTCATGGTAGCTTCTGACACCCGACATAATAAAGCCGCACACAGCAAGTGCCACGATCGACATGATCGCCACCACAATAAGCAGTTCCACAAGCGTAAAGCCCTTCTGATTCTTAAACATGCTCCTTCTCCTATGTACTTCACCTGTCCTCTTTCTCTAACGAAGCATCAGCTCCGTCCTGCCGGTAAGCGGTATCAGCCGCAGTTCATACTTCTTATTTCCACCTTCGATCACGATAGAATGACACGCTTCTACAGTCTCTTCTGCAAAGGAACCGGTGCTCCGGTCGTAGCGGATCGTCAGAGAGTCGCCTGCATTGATATCCAGTACCGCATTTTCGCCCTCACAGATCACACTCACCCTGTCTGTTCCCAGTCTTTGCTCCTCCTGCTCTACGCCGTCTATCGTCATTTTACAGAATACTTTCCCTTCTTTTCCATACAGCTCCAGAGATGCGTCTGCCTTTCCCATGGCTGTCACCTTGCAGTCTGCAATGGCCCGTTGCAAATTGTTGGCACAGGCTTTCGCATTTGCGCCAAATACCATAACCGCCGAATAGGATATCGTTGCAAGGATGACTGCAATGATCGCAATGACAACGATCAGTTCCACGAGGGAATAGCCTGCATTTCTTTGAAAATGCCTTTTGTTTTCTATTGCCTTGTCCATCCGTTTCCTTTTCTGTTCTACTTTTTCGTCCAGTTTACATAATACACCAATTCTGAATAATCCAAAACCAGATTTCCATTCTCGTCTGTGTATGCCTCCCGGGCACCTTCTAAAAGACTGCCACCGCCCTGTCTGAAAAAAGCGAGAGGTGTCACCGTCTCTTTCTCCGCTCCGGTTGTCGCACTGAGCACATCCGCCAGTTCCATCTTATTGTCGGATATGGCCGCTGCTCCGTTTTCAATGACAATCTTCCCTCCGGCAAGGATAAGCCCGTCAAAATCTTTATCCACGGTAACATTCCCGGTTGTGATGATCAGGCGCACCTTAGAGCCAAGCTCCGAAAGTGTGATATCTTCCTTTGCCACACAGGCCTGCAGCCCGGAATCAGAAACTGAGGTGAAGAGTATTTTCTTTGCATGGTGTGCCTTTAAATAGTCTTCGAGTTCTTCTTTCCTGATCACATTGGCAAACACCGTGCCATCCTCGTCAAAGGAGTTGCCCGATTCAGTCAAGTTGCTGCAAAGCTGCCTGTACTGTGCCGCGATATCGACTGAGATCGTCTTTACCACCTCTGCTGTTTCTGCTTCTGTTGTTTCTTCTCCCTCTACACCGGATTGTCCGACCTCGTCCACTCTGGTGAGCAGACGGGAACCTCTCCCGGAAAGAGCATCCGAGATCAGGCTGTTTCCAAGGATCGTATACTCTCCGCTGTCGGTATCGCCTAACCGGATTCCCCCGGACGCATACCTGTCAAAATAATTGTCTATCGTCTCTTTATTGCCGGGTGTCTGATAATATTCTGCAAAATACTTTTCCGCCTGTTCCGGACTCAGCACCAGATAATAGTAATTTCGTGTATCGTTATGATCCTGTACACTTATCCGGCGGATCTGCTCCATGGAGGTGACTCCGAAATCGCTCAGGCTCTTTCCTCCAAGCTTATATACAGGCTTTGTAAAATCGACCTCCTGAAAATTCTCATCATACTCCGCAGAGGCTTCATCCATTCTGTCGAGCATCCGCCCTGCCTGTTCTCCGCTTACCGGATTCTGGCCGATCTCTATTCCCTCTGCCCCGACACCAATGCACTCTGCCGGAACCAGATAGGCGATCTGACCACCCTTCACAGCGATCGATTCTCCCATCATCACAGGGCTGCCCTTGCCCTGTTCCTCCACTCCGATACAGGCCCTTCCTGCAAGCAGCAGTCTGTCTACACCGGTCAGATCAATCGTCGAATTTCTTCCATTGATAAGGATGGCACTGCTGGCAGAGGTATCTGTCTCTTCTTCCTCGGTCCCATTGCCCTTTAAAGCACCATAGCCATAATATTCTCCGCTGATAATCGCCTTGCTTCCAGTTCCATTCAGTAAAAGGTCATTTGCAACATAGATTTTTCCGTCAAGCTTCAGGTTTCCTCCCTCCAGCCGCAGATTCTGCGCAAAGACACTGCACCTGTGTTCCGCACTACCCTGCACGGAAAAGTCTGAACCATTACCGTTTATCCGTATATCTCCGGCAGTGACTATTTTCTGTGTTTCTTCCACAACCACTTTTGCTGCCTTCGTCTTATCTTCACTGCCAACGATAATTCCGCCCTTGCCATCTTCCCCTGTTCCGGCATAGATACTGCCTTTCACATGAACGGTTCCGTCAAGGGAATCTGCCTCAAGTCCTTTATCCGCAATCATCACATAATGATACAATTCATCAATGGTTCCACTCTGGGAAAATGCAAGCTTTGGAACATCAATCTGAATATCGGTGTTGACAATCGATACCCTGTCATTTTGGATATCCATATATTTCACCCTGATGTTACGCAGGATAATACTACTGTTGCCAATGCGTTCTATTTCTGCCGGAGAAGAATCCCATTCAGCCTTGTCTACATAGCCTGTGCCTTTATTCTCTTCCTCATTGAAGAGTTCTCTGTCCACATAGCCCTGCAGGACGCTGCGGTTATAATGCCCCGCAGGAGGTGTCTCTGCATCATTTTTTCCGGTCAGTTCTGCATAAAGCGTTTCCAGATACGTGACCGCAAAAAGCTGATACCGACTACTCTCTGTGCTTTCCTTACTTTCCTGATCAAGTTCATCCCATCTGCGCAGCACCTCCTGATAAGCTTCTGCCGCCGCTTTGGAGGCTTCGCCCTGCACACCTGCCATAATCTGCTCTACCACCGTCTCCGCTGTATAAAAGCTTTCTTTATTCCTGATATCATTTACCTTGATCCTGTAATTCATATAGGACATCCACAGGATACTGGTTGCCAGAACCCCGATCATTGCCATGGCGATGACCACAACGACGATCGAAGAACCCCTGTTGTTCAGTTTTCGGAATCTTCTCCTCATCTCTTCCGTTTCCTGTTCTTCACACTAATCGATCTTACTTCCGCTCAGCAGCATTACGCGCTCTTCCATCGGGAAATTCCTATCTGCCGCTCCCTTTTTGTAGATAGCCACATCTATGTCATAGATCACACTCGTCAGATCAGCCACATCCGGCGCTGCATCTGCTGCTCCAAGTCTTTCACCGGTAAGCCGGTACACCTGTAATTCGTCAAAGGGCCGCACACCGGAAATTCCCTTTACCCGGAACTTTACACGATCCCTTGCTTCCCTGATATCTGTCTTTCCCCTTAAAAAGGTTTCGCTCATCACCGAATCACCCAGATTGGTTCTGATCACAAGCTGTTCATCCAGCTTATCCTTGTCAAAGCCTTTCAGGTCCACATCTACCATATAAGACTCATCACACGCGGCCCGCTCCACCTCTGACAGTGTCTCATCTGCCTGTTTTACCAGTATCAGCTGCAGCGGTATTCCGTCTATATTGTTGATCTCAATTGCATCAGGAACCTCCTCCCGCGCATAAAAAGGATAGTAGAATACATAGAAGTTTTCTCCTGAAAACCGGCTGTTGTCTGTCGGAAGTTCATCCGGCACCGAGATTTCCGCTGCCTCTCCCGACCCGGACGGATACTGGCAATAGTAGGTAACTCTCACGGTAGCCTCCGCTATCGGATTTCCGTCCGCATCCACATCCCCGGTATCTTTGATGTCAATCACGGTCTCCCTCTGCGTGATATCCATTTTGGGAATGGATATCCCCATGTTCTCCTCCACAGAAAACTTCAGATCCTCCCTGCTGTAACCGTTCTTTTCAAGCTCTGTCCGGTATTCATTCCATATCTCATCGAGGATTCTGTCCCTGTCTGATCTTTTCTCGACATACAGGCCATCCTGTCCTTCCACCACACTGCTGATCTTCGCCATCTTGGTATTGTTATGTTCCTGATCATGCCCGGTGTAAACCGTCGGCTTCATCGGGTCAGACTCCGTTTCATCCGGCACAGATGTCACAAGTCCATCCTCCATATATCCTCTCGCGTCCAGCTTGATCAGGGCGTCATATTCCGTTCCCTGCATGGTCACATCCGTCATGGTAAAATAGAAAAGACCATCGATTCCTTTGCCCCACTGTTCATCCTCCGACAGATCTCTCAGGTCTCCTTTGACCAGCTTTCTGTCAATCAGTGAAAAGTCTGTCTCCGATTCCTGAAATTCTTTCTCCAACTCCCCGACGTCGCATGCCTTCAACCCCTCCATGATATCCTGAGCTACCGTAGTGGCCCGGAGCGTCTCACGCGACTTGACATTGATCTTCGTCGAGGTTAAAAACAGGTGAATCATCGGTATCGCAACAATGGCAAGAACCACCACCGCGATCAAAACCTCCACCAGTGAAAATCCACTGTTTCGTTTCTTTTTGTAGTTTCTTTTCAATAATTCCCCTGCATGTTCCATAATTTTTCCCCTTGCCTGCGGCTCCTTTGCCGTCTTTTTATTCTGTCTGTTCCTGTGTCTCCTGTTCGCTCTCTTCCTTCTCAGGAAGATTCTGCTCACTGTTTATTTTAATTGTTCCGAAAATGTTGTCTGTGCCAAGAAGCACCGAAGAAAAATCAGGTTCCTGATACTCCCTGCCTTCCTGCTCCGGCACACAGTACATATTGACTACCGTGGAGCCGGTCAACATTCCTGTAGTCTCATCAAAGGCTACGGACACTTTCTCAATTCCCATCCGGTTTGGCTGCTCACAGATATTCCGGATACTCCTTTTCAGTCCCTCATAGGATACCCTGTAATTGATGGTTGTCTGTCTGCTGTACAGTCCGAAGGGCTTTCCATCTCCGGAATCATCTTCTGTCTCTTCCACACTGTCTTCTTCCTGTGCATCCTCCGAAAAAGGCACTTCCTCCAAAGAATGGATCGTAACAGATTCAACCGTCATGGGAGCTGACACTTCCTGATCGATCGCAAGCAGGATACTGTCCTCCTCTTTGGTATCTACCGGGAAAAGCCCGTAAATATCCTGTATCTCCTGTTTCATCCGCTCTGTCTCTTCCACATAGAAGGTCTTATTCTGCATTCTGGCATCCAAATCGGTCACACTCTGCGCAAGCTCCTCATTTTCTGCAAGCAGTGCGTCCGTCTTTTCCCTGTTGGGACTGTATATCAGAAAATATGAGACAACTGCAAGCAATACACCGAGCAGAGCAGGCAGCAGCAAACTGTCTTTCCCTGACATTCTTTTCATTCTGCCACCTCCAATCCAGCTTCGTTTTCCTGTTCGTTCAAAGGCCGGTAAATTCCTGTCACGGTAAAGTTCACCGCAGAATCACCGGTTTCTTCCTCCAGGTTGGAAACAGAAGTGACCGTCACGCTCTCCGGATGCAGTGTCTCAAACGTTCTGAGTTGCTCGACTGCTGCCGCTGCTTCACTTTTGGACGGCACATTCATATTGATGGTAATTTTCTCCCGATCACTCTCCAGTGCCACCACGCTCACCTTACTTGGCAGTCTTTCCTCCAGTTCCCCGATCAGTTCATACAGACTGTCATTATTGCTGCATGTCGCCTTATACATGGCCGATACCTTTCTGTAATTGTTGTGGGTCTGCACATAGTCATCATACACTGGAAGGATCTCTTCCAGTCCCGCCTTCTGCGCACACAGCTCCGTATTCTGTCTGCAGGCACCCACATAGTCAAGAACTGAAGTACCGATCATCCACAGACTTGTCACGATCCCCAGCCCCAAAACCACATAGGATGTTATGGCTGCGTTGATCTGACCGGTGCCTTTTCCGGTTATCTTCCTTCCCTTTGCATCCTCACGCCTGAAACCAAGCGGGGAGACTCCCGCTCCCGCACAGGCTATGTACTCGCCGTAGAGAGGTTTTCCGAAATCTCTGCTCAGATTCCATCCTGCTGCCTCTTTCAAAATATCGGTCCTATAATTTGTCTCTGCCGCCAAAAGTCTGTCCAGCCCACAGATATTTCCACCAAGGCCGGTAAGTAGCACTCTGTCGATCGTTGTCTTTGGCTTGCGGGACACATAGTAATCCATGACCCTCGCAATACTGCCAATCAGCGGAAGCAGTGCCTCCCTGATATCTGCACAGTCCTCTTTTTGCAGGATCTGAAGTGCTTCCTGCGTGCTCTTGATCTCGTCCTGATGCTTTATCTCCCTTACTGCCTGTACCGCTTCTTCCACACCATAGTTGACGTTTCTGCTGAATGTAAGGATTCCGTCCTGCACCACCATAATATAAGTAGAAAGCTCCTCAATCTTGACGACAAGATTCACACCCCGCCTGCACTCCTCTTTCACTACCTGATATAAGCTGTTCCCGGCATAGTCAAGAGAAAGCAGTTCCAGTTTCAATGCCTTGGCCAGTTCATAGTAGCCGTCCAGAAGTGTAGTCGGTGCAGCCATCACCATCAGCCTGTGTTGCAGCATTCCTGTCTTTGAATCCTTGTTTTCTCCCAGAACAGAGTACGCGAGCTGGTATTTGCTTAAATCCACCGGAAAATACTCTTCCGCATTTGCCCGTATCACATCTGCAATCCGTTTCTCCTTTACATAAGGAATTGCCACTTCCCTGCTCGCAATCTTTGTCGAGTTAATTGTAAATACGACCCGCTTTGCCCTGATTCCTTTCTCAGACAAACATTGTCGCAAAGTCTCCACATAAGCGGGTGTAACGCTCAGCACGCCATCCTTCAGGATTCCCTCTGTTGTCGGCAGCGTAAAGCTGTTGTAGATATGGTGTGATTTTGACTTGTAGTCCGTCTCACAAACCCTCGTCAACGCGTATCCAATTTCTATGCTGATCACTCTGCCAGCCATACACGTATTCCTCCTTCACTACCCCTGTAATACAGAGCCGAGATACCATTGCAGTATCCTCTCTCCCCAAAGAACGGCAATCACTACTCCTGCGGAAAGATACGGCCCCATTGCCAGCACATGATCCACTCCTGATATCTTCATGCGTATCACATGGATTACAGCACCCAGAATACAGCCAACTAAAAAGGCCATGATAATAAGCTTCCAGCCGATCAGCAGCCCACATGCTGCCATCAGCTTCACATCTCCTCCACCGATCGCCCTTCCCTTTGTCACATAATACAAAATGGCAAGAAAAAGACTGACAGCTCCAAACCCAACCACATATTGCGTCCAGTTTGACAGATCCGTGCACAGCCGGATCACCCCAAGCGCCAGTATATAAAGATTGATCCCGGACGGAATCTCATAGGTCCGGAAATCAATCACACTCAATATCAGAAGCGCCGGAAAGAGCAGACAGTAAAGCACGAATTCTACGTTCATTTCCTTCCGTTTCCTTTCGTTTAACCGTTTTCCTGCTCTTCGGTTTGTTCCGTTTTGTCCTCATTTCCACCTGACTTACCTGTCATCAGGTTGCTGAATGCTTTTGCAGAATTTTCGGTGCCTGATGCGCCATAGGTAAAGGATATCTTTCCGCCGCTTTGTACTTCAACGGTAATTGTGTACGTGTTCCATGCTGTTTTGCTTACACAGGCAGTCTCCATTCCATCTGCAGTCGTCTGAAATCCCGCTGCTTCAAATGCCTTGATGGCAGCCGCCTTATTCTGACTCTCACCGGAAATCACCTCGATTCTTGTTCCGGTGCCGGAGGTTGTGATCGTAAACTTTCCTTCTTTAAAGGCATCCTCTGCGTAAATATCCGGGTCAGCCGCATAGATCTGCAATGCTGCTACCATCTCTGCCGCATTGGAAGCGTCTGTGGAATTTCTTGACTTCTCGACATACTTCAGATACTGCGGTGCCAGTGCCACGATCAACACCGCCATAATTGCGATCACAATAATCAACTCTACAAGGGAGAAGCCTCTGTTGTCTATTTTCTTTTCCCTTTTCATCATTCGTACTCTCCTTTTCCTGTTCTCATACAGATAAACAATTGCACACTTCCATCATAAATTATCTAACGCATTGTACATCGTCACCATCGGTGCCATCACTGCCGCAATCAGGATTCCGACAATTCCCGCCAGCACTATAATGATCATTGGCTCTATCACGGCCATCAGGGACTGCACCGCCATCTCCACCTCTTCCTCGTAATAATCAGCCAGCTTGTTCAGCATTTCCTCCGTGGAACCTGATTCTTCTCCGATATGTATCATATGATAGACCATCGGCGGAAACAGCCCGCTGGTCTGAAGCTGCTGTGAGAGCGGCACTCCGATCAGGATCTGACGGACTGCATCCTTCAGGGCTTCCTTGAACCAGATGTTCGGCATGGTGTCTGCTACGATATCTACTGCTTCATTCATAGGCACACCGGCTGTCAGCAGGGTGCTGAGTGTTCTTGCCATCTGCGCACAGGCTGACTTGACAACCAGATTTCCGATTGCAGGAAGCTTCCGTTGCAGCATTCCGAAAAGGTGCCTGCCGGCTGACGTCTTCGCATATGCCTTCAGCACTGCCACGATCCCCGCCACAACAGGAAGTATCACAAACCAGAAATGCCTTATCCATGTACTGAGTGCAACAACCGCCCTCGTGATCGCCGGAAGTTCCACTCCCAGTTCTCCAAACATGTCCATGTATCGTGGAATGACCACCACTAACATGACAACGACAACCATAACTGCCACCAAAGCCACCATAACCGGATAGACCATGGTCTTTTTCATCAATGCCTGCATTCTGGCATTTTTCTCAAACTGCACTGCCATGCGCTCCATCGCCAGATCCAGACTGCCGGAAGCCTCCCCGGCTTTCACCATCTGCACCAGAAGTTCCGGAAATACTTTAGGATGATGGGATAGTGCCGCCGCAAAGCTTTCTCCCTTCTCCACCTCTGCTCTCACCGCATAGAGTGCTTTCTGCATCTTCACGTTTTCTGTCTGGTCAGTCAGCATATTAAGTGTCTCTATCATTGCGACTCCGGCTCTTGTAATGCTGGCAAACTGTCTGCAGAACACGGCAAGGTCACGGGCCGTAGGCCGTCTGCCCAGATCAAGCTCTATATCTCTCGTCAGGAAATTCTGTTCAGTCACTTCCAGAACAATGAATCCCTGGTTTTTCAGTTCCCTGCGCACCTGTTCTTCGGTCTCTGCATCCTTGCTGCCCTTAATCTCCTTACCGTTCCTGTCGATTGCAACATATCCCCAGGCCGACATATCTCATCCTCCGCTTAACCATCCGAATAGCTACAAAAATTATAGTAGCTTCGCTCTTCTTTGCAATATAATACAACCTACTTTTATATTTTTCATTTCTATACTGGAAAATTTTTACAGGTCAAACGATACCCTCCTCATGTCTGATACCGACGTGATTCCTTCCAGCACATATCTGGTCGCACCCATGCGCAGGGTTCTCATTCCCTCCTCCAACGCTTTTGCCTTGATCTCCTCGGCTGTTCCGTTTGCAGTGATAATCTGCCTTAGACTCTGTGACATCTCCATGATCTCATAGACACCGATACGGCCACGGAATCCGGTTCCATCGCATTTGGCGCAGCCGCAGGGCTCATAAATCGTCACATCCTCCTCCGGTGCCAGCATCAGCAGTTCCCGCTCTTTTGCATCCGGCTTTTTTGCACGCTTGCACTCTGGGCACAGACGGCGTACCAGACGCTGCGCAATAACTCCGATTATGGAATCCCCGATCAGATACGGCTCAATTCCCATATCTGCCAGACGGGTGATCGTGCCGGCTGCTGAATTTGTGTGCAGTGTGGAGACCACAAGATGTCCTGTGATGGATGCCTGCACTGCTATGGACGCAGTCTCCCGGTCACGAATCTCACCGATCATGATAATATCCGGGTCCTGCCGCAGAATCGAACGTAGTGCTGTTGCAAAAGTGAGGTCAGCCTTTGGATTTACCTGCACCTGATTGATCCCGTCAATGTTTGCCTCCACCGGATCTTCCACTGTGATGATATTCACGTCCTCTTTGTTCAGTTCACTCAGCGCAGTATATAATGTGGTCGATTTACCACTTCCGGTAGGCCCTGTCACCAGTAGGATTCCATGCGGATTGGCAAGGATATGGTCAAACTTTTGCAGTTCATCCGGTCTTAGCCCCAGCTGGCTTTTCTCTTTTGTCAAAGCATTCTTCGAGGTCAGTCGCATCACGACCTTCTCTCCGTAGACGGTTGGCAGTACGGAGACACGGATATCATACTCTCTCCGGTCTACTACCTGTGTGATACGCCCATCCTGCGGCTTACGTTTCTCTGCGATATCCATGCCGCCGATGATCTTGACACGGGCAACGATAGCGGACAAAAGACGTATATTGTAGACTGCCTTTTCATACAACGCTCCATCAATCCGGTAGCGGATTCGCACCTGTCTCTCCATTGGTTCCATATGGATGTCAGATGCCCGTTGTCTGACTGCCTGTTCGATCATGGACGTTACAAGCTGTACAATCGGTGAACTGTTGACATCCTCACTGTAAATATCTTCCTCTTTCTCCAACAGAATTTCTTTTGCCCTGGCGTATTCTTCAAGCGCGGAATCCACCTCAGCCTGACCGTAATAGCGGTCAATTGCCAGCATAATGCTTCTCGTTGTTGCAACGACAGGCTCGACGGTCAGATTGGTAATAATACTGACATCGTCCATGGCCGTCATATCCATCGGATCAGACATTGCAACGCGCAGTACATTCATGTTATCGGGCGCATACTCATACGCGATCATCTTATGCTTTCTTAAAACTGCTGCCGGAATCAGCGATAGTACCTTTTCGTCTACCGTAACACTCTGCAGATCCACCATGTCATAGTGAAGCTGGCTGCTGAGTGCCTCTGCAATAGCTTCTTCCGTGGCAATCCCCTCATCAACCAGCGTCTCTCCGAGTTTCCTTCCGCTGCCTGTTTGAAACCGCAAGCCCCTTTCCAGTTCCTCCGGCGTGATAACACCGCTGTTTATCAGCACATCTCCAAGCCGCAGCCTCTTCCTGCCATAATCCATCACCATTCCCCCCATAGCGGTATCCTTTGTATACAAATAATTTTCCATATATTTCCTTTTTACATACAGTTTCAGTATAAGAGATTTATGCCCGGATGTAAACTTACCATATATCAACGCATAAAAACATATATTTCCCGCCATACTACCCTTATCCAAGATTTTTATTATTGCGAAACTTATATATCTTTACCCGGAAGTGTACAAATCGAATAACAAAGATAAGGAAGTATTGTCATGGCCTCAAACCAAAACGCCACCATCTATCTGAAAGCCGAACAAAATGTAGAGTTACAGTCCGATAACGTGTGGCTGAAGGATCTTTGCAGTGTGAGCTGCACCGATCCGGAGGTTCTCTCCAAAGTAAAGAGTATTCCCATCCACACCTTTTCCGATCAGAAGCCCAAGCGTGTCGTCATCAATGTCCTGCGTCTCATCGAGGAGATCGGCAAGCTTTACCCAAACGCCGACGTGCAATCCCTCGGAGAGACCGCCATTCTGGCAGAACGTATCAACGTCGACAAACATAAGGGCTTTGTACAGACCCTAAAGCTTTTGTTTGTGGCGGGCATCAGCTTTTTCGGAACAGCCTTCACGATCATGGCCTTCCACAACGACATCGGGATCAGTGAGGTATTTATCAAGATCCACGAGATGGTGATGGGATATACCAGCAAGGGCTACAGTATTCTGGAGTTTTCGTATTCCATCGGGCTGGCGGTCGGCATTATCCTTTTCTTTAACCATATCGGCGGGCGCCGGATCACCAAGGACCCTACTCCGATCGAGGTGGAAATGCGCATCTATGAGGAAGATGTCAACAAAACTCTGATCCAGACATCCGACAGAGAGGGGAAAACGATCGATGTTTCTTAACTATCTTTTTCTTTGCATTATTGGACTCAGCGCCGGGCTGATCGTTTCCGGAGGTGTTTTTACCGTGTTGATCTCCGTCGGGCTGATCCCCCGTTTTGCAGGCAAAATGCACGTAGCCCGCAAGATATTTGTCCTGGAGGAAATGGTCGTTCTGGGAACCCTTACGGGCAACTTTTTCAGTGTATTTTCAGACTGGTCTATGGTAGGCAGTTTCGTGCGGTCACACCAGCTTTTCGGAAGGGCAACTGACGGAATCTGGAATCTGCTTGCAACGCTTCTGCTTATCCTGATCGGCATATTTTCCGGCATCTTTGTCGGCTGTCTTGCACTTGCCATCGCTGAGATGCTGGACAGTATTCCCATCTTCGCAAGAAGGATCGGGTTCCGCCACGGCCTTGGCATTGCTATTCTTGCAGTCGCACTTGGCAAATTTCTCGGAAGCCTGATCTACTTCACGCAGGAGGTCTATCTCTGCGTCAAGTAAATTAGTCACTGTTATAAGCAATCGCGAAACCATAAATATCTGCTGAAAGTGTACAGATCGATTAACCAGCCCGGATGCGCTTCCACCAGAAAAAATATCAATAGTATTTAGAAAGGATGCCACTCTATGAATCAGAAATCAGAACAAGAAGAACTCTCTCAAAAAGAAAAGGAACAGAAATATCAGGAGCATGTCAAGGAGGTCACTCCCAAATACAGCATGGTGCTGCGTATGCTCAAGGCTTTTGTGATGGGCGGTCTGATCTGTGTGATCGGTCAGTGTATTCTGAACTACGCCACAAACACCTGTGGTCTTGACAAGGAGACAGCCGGTTCCTGGTGTTCCATGCTCCTGGTACTTGTAAGTGTCCTGCTGACCGGTTTTAATATCTATCATAAACTGGTAGAATGGGGCGGTGCCGGTGCACTGGTCCCGATCACGGGCTTTGCCAACTCGATCGCCTCAGCCGCCATCGAATACCAGAAAGAGGGACAGGTTTTCGGAATCGGCTGTAAAATCTTTACGATTGCCGGCCCTGTCATTCTCTATGGTATTCTGACAAGCTGGGTTCTCGGGCTCCTTTATTACTTCGGTACCCTTCTTCATCTCGTGTAACTGCTACAGGGTCACTCTTGCCCGCAGCCTGTGGAGGATCTTCTTCTCCATGCGGCTGACCTGCACCTGGCTGATCCCAAGCTGCTTTGCGACCTCCACCTGGGTCTTATCCTGAAAATAGCGCATTTTGATCAGTTCCTGCTCCCTTTCCTCCAATCCATCAAGGAGCTGCCGCAAAAGCATGTGATCCAGTATCTTCTCTTTTTCAGGGTCTCCGCAGATCCCACTGCCGCACAGACTCTCCTGCCCCATGGCTGACCGCCCTACGCCGCCGCTCTTTCCGATGACCTGATCGACCAGATAAATTTCACTTCCATCGGACTGATAGACGGACTTGTAGATGGATTCCACCTCCACGTTGGCATCAAGCGCCATCACGATCTCTTCTGTGCTGAGCCCGGATTCCTCTGCGATTTCCTGCATGGTGGGATCTCTGCCGAGCTCCTGCAAAAGCTTCTGCGTTGTCTGATGTACCTTGAAGCCGTTTTCCTTCAGGGTCCTGCTGACCTTGACCATCCCGTCATCCCGCAGAAACCTCTTAATTTCTCCCTGAATCATCGGCACGGCATACGTGGAAAAGCGCACCTCGAATTGCAGATCAAATTTGTCGATCGCCTTGATCAGACCAATACAGCCAATCTGAAACAGATCCTCCGCATCATATCCTCTTCCGATAAATCTCTTTACAATGTGTCTTACGAGTCCAAGATTTTCCTCTATCAACCTCTCTCTTGCCTCTTTATCTCCTGCCTGTGATCTTTCTATTAATAAGGCAGTTTCTTCCATGGGCTATTCCTCACAGTCGATCCAGGAACTCAGCCCAATCTTTTTGTACATACGCACGAGAGTCCCCGTCCCCGGACTGGAATATACCTCCAGGTTGTCCATAAAGGCTTCCATAAACGCAAAGCCCATGCCGGAACGGTCCATATCGGGTTTGGTGGTATATAGTGGCTCCATTGCCTTGGGAATATTCTCAATTCCAACGCCCTTGTCCTGTATCTCTACCTCCAGCACATCCTTTTCTATGCTGCAATTCATATACACCTTTTCTTCCACAAGATTGCGGTTATCATATCCGTGGATCACAGCGTTTGTGACAGCCTCCGAAACTGCCGTCTTTACATCCGCAAGCTCCTCCATTGTCGGATTGAGCGGCATGACAAAAGCTGCAACTGCCATTCGTGCAAAGGCTTCATTGTCCGAAACCGCCGAAAATTCTATTTTCATCTCATTGACATTGCACTTTACATTCTTCTCCATCACTTCAATCATTGTCCATTCCCCTTTTTCCCTTTTTATATCCCTGTGTTTTCGTTTTCCATGATCTCCACAATATCCTGCAACCCGGAAAAGAGCAGGATACGGCGGATACGGCTGTCCGCATTGATGGCATAAACCTTGCCGCCAAAGCAGGATATCTTTCGGTATCTCCCGATAATGACCCCGATGCCGGAGCTGTCCATAAAGGTTGTCCTCTCAAAATCAAACACTACATTTCCTACCTTTTTGGACAGAATATATCTGTCTGCTTTAGAACTTATGTCTACCGATTTGTGATGGTCAATCTCACTTGGCAGCCTTATCATTAAGTAATTGTCAATAACTTTAAATTCCTCTTCCATTTTATGTAAACTCCTCTCCTACACTTTCTGGTCGCCAGGGCACGAGCATTTTCCTATTACGTGAAAAAAGACGCGGGAGATTTTCCTCCTGCGTCTTCTTTCGTGTCCTGTTATGCTTTTGTCTAGTTTGTATTTTCCATCTCAGCAAGGAATCCCTCTGCCTTGCTGGCCTTTTCTGTTCCCGGAAATAATTCCACCACCTGTAAATAAGCGTCCTTTGCCTTCTCCTCCTCGCCGCTGCGATAGTAAGCATTGGCCAGATTGTACAGGGCATCTCCGTTTGTCTGGTCATACTGAAAAGCCTTCTCCAGATTCGGGATCGCATCCTCGTAATTCTCCTGCCGGTATGCCTCGTAGCCATCCTGATAATAGGAATCTGCGATACTGGGGCCTACAAGTGCCAGCAGCGTATTGTACAGACTGTCAAATGCCTCAGAGTTTTGAACCTCTCCCTGCGCACTTGTCTTCTCTATCTCCTCCAGATAACCTGCAACTACTGTCACCTGATCAGGATTTGTGAGATATGCACCTGCCGCCTTCATCAGACTGTCCACCGACTGCAGGGTACCATCTGTTCCAAGATAAGCCTGCAGATCCTGCTGCAGGGAAGCATTCTCTTCCTGCAATGTCTCAAGCTGCTGCTGCAGCTCCGTAATGGTAGCTGTCTTGGCATCTGCCTGCTCACTGACCTTTCGCAGTTCCTCATCAATTCCTGCTCTGGCCGTCTGGATTCTCGCGGGCAGGATCAGAAAACATGCAATCGCAATACCGATCAACAGACCGATTCCCAGATTGAGCAACGAGGAAGCTCCCCTGCCTTCCCTCACATGTGCCGGCTGAATGATTGTCTCATTCCCACTCTGGTACATGATCACTTCATCCGACTTTTTGGGCTTCTTCGGCTGGTTTCTGACACCCTCCTCCGGGACAAGCATTTCCTCAACTTCCCGCAGATAGCGCATCGTCACTGTATTGCCGGTGTCAATCTCTGTACACCTTTGCAGTTCACGCTTTGCTTTCTCCCACTCTTCACTGTTGATATACAAAAGTGCCAGAAGCTGGTGCGCTCTGATAAATTTAGGATTCAGGGACAACACCTTTTTCAACTGGATCACAGCCAGGTCAAGGCTTTCCTGATTACAGTAGGTGAGTGCCTGATTATATTTCTTAATCGTCTGATTGATCAGATCCAACCGGCTCTGGTTGGTCTGGATCATGTCAATATAGTCGTCTGCTATATTTTTCTTCGGTCTCAGGTTTTTGCTGATAACCCATTCGGAAAGCGCTGCAACCACCTCGCCCATCTCAAAATAGACCAGACCGAGAAGATTCCTCGCTTCCACATTATTTTTATTGAATTTTAAACTCTGTCTCAAGCTGATAATGGCACCCGAAAGATCTCTGACCTGTGCCTTTTCCAGACCGTCATTGTAAAACCGGTTGGAAATACACAGAATCTTTTTATAAAGGGCTACATCTGCACCGCAGTTCGTACAAAAATCGTGTTCAGACAGAGTACATCCACACCGATAACAAATCATCTATGTCGCCCTCTACTCTTCTTCCGCCTTCTTCGCTTCCTTTACGATCTTCACCATCAGATCTGCCATATCGGTCAGATCCTGATTATAGATAGCCTCCTCCGCATCTTCAATTTCAAGACTCGGATGGAATTTTTTCAACTCTTCTTCAAAATTGATCATCCAAAGACCTCCTCAGCAGGGCTTTCACTTCCCCTACCAGATATAATGAACCGACAATATACACACAGTCGTTCCCACCTCTGCCGTCTATCAGCTCCCGCAGGGCTTTCTCCAAGGTTTCATAAGTAGTGCATCTTATCTGTGTATATTGTCCGAATGAATTCTCCAACGTAGAAATCGGCAGTGCTCTTGCGTCCTCCAGTTCTACCAGTGCCGCTTCCTCAAACAGACCGGACTGTGCGATCTCCCGGATCACTGCCTCATACTGTTTGTCCTTCACAACAGAGTACAGCAGCCTTCGTTTCCCCGCTGCCGGGTGTTTCGACACACTGTACAAAAAAGCCCGGATGCCATCTATATTGTGTGCACCATCCAGATAGACTCCGGGAAGGATTTCTTCCATGCGCCCGGCCCATGCCATATTGCGGATACCTTCCTGCATACAGGACACCGTGATCCTTCTGTCCTTCAGACAGCCTGCTGCCTTGATGGCCAGTGCTGCATTCTCGACCTGATAGCATGCTGTGGTCTGCGCTGTAAAGCTAACATAACCATCATAGTTTATATACATGGAAAAATCAATTGTTTTATGCTGAATCTTAATTTCTTTTATCGCAGACTCCTCCAGCGCAACCGGCTCTGCGCCCACTGTTTTTATGGCATTTTCGATAGCCCGGACCGCCTTTTTATCAGCTCCGAGTCCACGTATATAGACAGCCGGTGTCTCTCTTCTGAGTATGCCCGCTTTTTCTCCCGCTATTTCTTCCAGCGTATTTCCAAGATATTCCATGTGGTCGTAACCGATCTGGGTGATCACACAGACCTCCTTGTGTTCTACCACATTGGTCGCATCCAGCCGTCCTCCCAGCCCTGTCTCCAGAATAATATACTCGACCTGCGGTGTGTCAAACAGCAGCATCGCCATAAAAAACAGAAATTCAAAAAAAGTCGGATGATACTCTGCCTTCTCCAGCTCCTCCGGCAGATTCTGCAGTGCACTTCTGACGCGCCCAAAGGCTTCCAGAAATGCTTCCTCGCTCACCATTTCATCTCCAGTCACAAAACGTTCTCTTATGTCAACCAGATGTGGAGAGATAAACATGGCATTTCCAATCCCAGCTGCCTCAAATATGGCACGCAAATAGGCACAAACGGAACCTTTTCCGTTTGTGCCGGCCACATGGATTATCTTCTTATTCTGAGACGGATACCCCAGATGCTTCCAGAAAAGTCTGGTGTTCTCCATACTGTTCTTGCTGGTAAATTTGGGCGTGGACATGATGTATTCCACCGCCTCTTCATAGGTTTTCACTCCGGCAAGCGTTTCCTTCTCCATTTCGTCTCCAATCTTACCTTGCAACACGACTCAGTTATGTACGATCACAGTTCCCTCGATCACACCCTGATCTGCCGTGTACCTCATATAGCAGGTGCTTCTCTCCATCAGCATCTGCTCTGCATTGAGCGCAATCACCACGTTGCGGTACAGATTGCCGTCCACCTTGATATACGCCCCTTTGCTCTCTTCTATCACTGTCTCCAGAGTCTTCCGCTCTCCTCCGAGTTTATCCAGTTTGGCAAAATACTCATCCTTCTGCCTGTTCCACTCGGCAAGCTTGGCTTCCACGGACGCGCCGCCTGACAATCCACGGATACGTTTCGTCTTGAGTGCCTCCGTCATTGTTTCCACAAGCTCGGAAAGCTTCTCCCGGACCTCTCCGGCCTGTCTGCTGATCTCCAACAGCCTGTCATAGGTTGCTGTTTCATAACCACTGTGCAGAACCGTCTTGATCTCCGCATCGTTGCCAGCCGCCATCGCCTCGATCCCTTTGAGTCCGTGGGTATATCCTCCGATGATAACACCCCGGCGTCCCGTTGTGATGACCTTGTTTTTGGCAGAGATATTCGCATTCAGGATCGTGTTGGCCTGTACGGTTCCGCCTGCCTCCACGGTTGTATTTTCAATAAAGTCTGCAAAGACATTTCCTCTTGCGGATATTTTGCTGCCGCCCTGAATGCCTCTTGTCAGGATAACATCTCCCCCTGCAAAAAGAGAGGCTCCTCCGGTTGTTCCGTGTACCTCAATATTCCGGCCTGCACGGATCACAACTCCTGTCTCCACATTACCGTTGATGATCACATCCCCGAAAAATTCAACCTTACCAATGATCGCATCCACATCACCGCTGATCTCATGTACATTCTGAATGTCAATCTTTCCGTCCTTGACTTCGATCTTTCCGTCTGACTGCGCATAATAGGATTCATTCTCCCGCAGGATTCCTTTTCCGTGCATCGGTGGCAGCTCTCTGACCGGCTTTGCCTTGAGCTCGTTTCCTGTCACGGTGTAACCGCTGACACCGGGCTCCGCGCTGTGGTAGATCGCCACCTTTTCTCCCTTACGCACGTTTTGCAGGGCATTCATATTAGAATAGTCTACCGATCCATCCTTTCGGATCTTCGGCACACGGTATTCCTCCGGAGAAAACAGATACTCGAACCAGCCGTCTTTTCCCTCCTGACATTCGGCCCCCTGTGCCACCAGAATTTCCCGGTCGTAAACTTTCTTCTTTATCATGGCAGACAGATTAGAGCTGTGATATCCCTGTTTCACCCCGCTCCTTGACAGAAAGGTGAGCAAGTCATCCTTGTTATATGTCTGTCCACGATCCGGCGGCGCCAGATACAGCCACGCGGTCATCTCGTCCTCCTCGACACGCAAAAAGGTTCCCTTGGCCAGATTGGTTCCCTTGGGGTCCCACTTCGCCTCATTCTCCGATCCCAAACCTTCCATATTAGGAAAAGGCTCGGGAATCTCGGATGCTTTCGCCATGGCTTCTTTCAGTTTGTCAAGCTGTTCTGCAGATAAATTCATATCATTCATGCGGCTCACCTCATCTCTGTTTGACTGGGGTTACGGTAGCTACTTCGCTAGCTGGGATAATCTCTCTTCCACCTGCTCTTTCATCTGGGTATATTTTTCCAGCTTAGCACGTTCCTCGGCAACCTTTGCTTCCGGTGCCTTGGACATGAAACGCTCATTGTTCAACATGCCGTTTACACGGGCAAGCTCGCCCTCCAGGCGTTTCTGTTCTTTCTGTAATCGCTCAATCTCCTGTTTTATGTCAACCAATTCCGTGAACGGAATATAAACAGTCGCATTCGGGATCACTACGGATACTGCATCATCTGCAATTCCAGTCTTATCTCCCTGGATTGTCACCTCGGATGCTCCTGCAAGGGATGCAAAGAACTGTTTTCCTTCGGTGAAGATCTTCTGCACTTCCTGCTTGTCACTGACAACATAAACAGCCGCCTTACGGCTCGGTGCTACGTTCATCTGTGTTCTGACATTACGGATACCACGCACAGCGTCCTTAATCAGTTCGATGGCTGTCTCATCTGCTGCATAAGCTCTGTCCTCCGTGTACTCCGGCCACTTGGAGATCATGATGGACTCCTCTTCTGACTGGATGGTACAGAAGATTTCCTCTGTGATAAACGGCATATAAGGATGTAACAGCTTGAGCGCGTCGATCAGAACATTCTTTAAGTTCCAGAGTGCTGCATTCTTAGCCGCTTCCCCGCCAGCCTCTGTGCTGTAAAGACGGGGTTTTACCATCTCGATATACCAGTCACAGAATTCATCCCAGATAAAGTCATAGACCTTCTGTACGGCAATACCCAGTTCAAAGCTGTCCATATTGTCGGTCACATCTTTGATCAGAGTGTTTAATTTGGACAAAATCCATTTATCTACCGGATACAGGCTGTCCTTGATCTCCTCATAGGAAACCTCCCAGCCACATTTGCCGGTTTTCTCCTGTGCCTGCTCCATATTCATCATAATGAAACGGGAAGCGTTCCATACCTTATTGGCAAAGTTACGGCTTGCCTCCACTCTTTCATAGTAGAAACGCATATCGTTGCCGGGCGCATTTCCTGTGATCAGCGTAAGACGCAGTGCATCCGCACCATACTGGTCAATAATCTCCAACGGGTCGATACCATTTCCAAGGGATTTACTCATTTTACGTCCCTGGGAATCCCGTACCAGTCCATGGAATAATACGGTCTTAAACGGTTTTTCTCCCATCTGCTCATATCCGGAGAAGATCATACGGATAACCCAGAAGAAAATAATATCATATCCGGTTACCAGTACATCTGTCGGATAGAAGTATTGCAAATCCTCTGTCTGCTCCGGCCAGCCCAGAGTAGAGAATGGCCACAGAGCGGATGAAAACCAGGTGTCCAGAGTATCCGGGTCCTGCGTAAAGTGAGTCTCACCACATTTCGGACATACTGTCGGCATCTCCTTTGCCACGATCGTCTCACCGCACTTATCGCAGTAGTAGGCCGGAATCCGGTGTCCCCACCAGAGCTGTCTGGAAATACACCAGTCACGGATATTGTCCGTCCAGTTAAAATAGGTCTTCTCCATACGTTCCGGAATCAGCTTGATCTCTCCGTCTCTTACAGCCTTTGCTGCCGGTTTGATCAGCTCATCCATCTTTACAAACCACTGCTTCTTGATCATCGGCTCGATGGTCGTCTTACAACGGTCATGGGTACCTACATTATGAGAATAATCTTCAATGCGTACCAGGAGTCCTTCTTTGTCAAGTTCTTCTACGATCTGTTTTCTTGCCTCATAACGGTCTAAGCCTTCGTACTTGCCACCGTTGGCATTGATGGTCGCATCATCATTTAAAATATTGATTTCCGGCAGGTTGTGTCTCTTTCCTACCTCAAAGTCATTCGGGTCATGGGCAGGTGTGATCTTAACAACACCGGTACCAAATTCCATATCTACATAATCATCTTCCACAACCGGAATCGGTTTGTTGACAATCGGAAGCCATACCTGTCTGCCATGCAGATAAGTATATCTCTCATCCTTCGGATTGACTGCAACCGCAGTATCTCCGAGCATAGTCTCCGGACGGGTTGTTGCAAACTCCAGAAACTCCGTTGTGCTTGGCTGTCCGTTCTCATCTACCAGCGGATATTTGATATGCCAGAAATGACCTGCCTGCTCCTCATATTCTACTTCGGCATCGGAAATGGAGGTATTACATACCGGACACCAGTTGATGATACGGCTGCCCTTATAGATCCAGCCTTTCTCATGCATCTTGCAGAACACTTCGGTAACTGCTTTGTTGCAGCCCTCGTCCATGGTAAAACGCTCTCTGTCCCAGTCACAGGAGGAACCCATCTTCTTGAGCTGATTGATGATTCGTCCGCCGTACTCTCTTTTCCATGCCCAGGCACGCTCCAAAAATCCCTCTCTTCCAAGGTCTTCCTTGCTGATTCCTTCCTCTTTCAGTTTCTCTATAATCTTAACTTCTGTCGCAATGGAGGCATGATCTGTTCCCGGCTGCCACAGAGCGTTATATCCCTGCATTCTCTTATAACGAGTCAGGATATCCTGCATAG
>CAKRPS010000008.1 GCA_934385475.1 uncultured Lachnospiraceae bacterium
GTTACGCACTGATCTGTCTCTGAATCAAAATCATATGTAACACAGAAAGGTGTTCCGATCTCGTCCTGACGACGATATCTCTTACCGATGTTTCCTCTGTCATCAAATTCACAGTTGTATTTCTTGGAAAGCTGTGTATAAATCTTCTCTGCGCCCTCGTTCAGCTTCTTGGACAACGGCAGGATACCGATCTTAACCGGTGCAAGTGCCGGATGGAAATGCAGTACGGTACGCATGTCTCCCTCCCCGATCTCCTCTTCGTCGTAGGCTGCACACAGGAAAGCCAGAACGACACGGTCAGCACCGAGAGACGGCTCAATAACATAAGGAATATATTTCTCATTCTTGCTGTCATCAAAGTAAGACATATCCTCACCAGATGTGTTCTGATGCTGTGTAAGGTCATAATCGGTTCTGTCTGCGATTCCCCACAGTTCTCCCCATCCAAACGGGAACAGAAACTCAAAGTCTGTGGTTGCCTTACTGTAAAATGCAAGCTCTGCCGGATCGTGATCTCTGAGTCTCAGCTCTTCTTCCTTCATTCCAAGGCTGAGTAGCCAGTCACGACAGAAGCTTCTCCAATACTGGAACCATTCCAGATCTGTTCCGGGCTCACAGAAAAACTCCAGTTCCATCTGTTCAAACTCTCTTGTACGGAACGTAAAGTTACCCGGTGTAATCTCATTACGGAAGGATTTTCCGATCTGTGCAATTCCAAAAGGAACCTTCTTTCTGGAGGTTCTCTGTACATTCTTAAAGTTGACGAAGATACCCTGCGCAGTCTCCGGTCTCAGATATACCGTATTCTTTGCATCCTCGGTCACGCCCTGGAAGGTCTTAAACATCAGGTTGAACTGTCTGATATCGGTAAAGTTATGCTTGCCGCAGCTCGGACAAGGCACATTGTGCTCATCAATGAAGTTCTTCATCTTCTCCTGGCTCCAGCCGTCTACAGATTCTTCTAATGTAATTCCCTGCTCCTCACAGAAATCCTCTATGATCTTATCTGCACGGAAACGCTCATGACATTCCTTACAGTCCATAAGCGGATCAGAGAAGCCACCCAGATGTCCGGATGCAACCCATGTCTGAGGATTCATCAAAATAGCACAGTCCACACCTACGTTGTAAGGATTTTCCTGTACGAACTTCTGCCACCATGCCTTTTTCACATTGTTCTTCAGCTCTACACCAAGATTTCCATAATCCCAGGTATTGGCCAATCCTCCGTAAATTTCGGAACCCGGATATACAAATCCTCTCGCTTTTGCCAAAGCTACGATTTTCTCCATTGTCTTTTCCATTGTCTTTACACCTTTCTATTTTCTCCTGCCCGGATGGCAGGTTCTTAGCTTAGTCTGTTCGGATCGTATCAATATAAAATATAGGAGTACACGTTTTCTGTCTCCTCTCCGTCCTGTGAAGCACCATGTCCCTGTATCGTGATCGTCTTTTTGTCCGTGACAGCTACCGTTGCAAGACTGTCCGCACTCTGGTTGATATACTGGATCTTGCCTGGCACAGTGACCCTGAGTTCTTCATTCGGTGCCGTCTCGATCACCACAACATGCATCTCATCAATTCCTTCTATATCTCCGGGCTCAAACGGTTTATTGTCCATCGAAATCAATGCTACATGATCCAGTTCATATCCCGCTGCTACCGCCTCATCAATCTTTCCCGAAAAGAAATCCCGGTGATTGAAACCGGCAAAGTCCTCTACACTTTCATATCCCATTTTGATGGATACCGTACCGTCTTTTTCTTCAAGCGACTCTAACACAACACTTTTGTCGCCGTGTTCTCCACGGTACTCCTCCACTCTCTCATCTGCCAGCGTCTGCAACCCCTGCAGATCATAATAACTCTGATCAAACGCTCCTACAATGTGATGCGTTACTTCTCCTTCCTTGGAGATAGAGACCGAACTCATCTCCTCCTGCTTCTCCTGACCGCATCCGGTCAGTGCCGCCGACTGCAATGCCAACATCAGCACTGTGATCACCAGTACCGTTTTTCGATTACACATATCTTGTCCTCTCCGGGTCTTACCCCCGCTTCCATCCTATCAGGATGAAGTATATTCAGTCCTGTAAGGCTGAATCGATACCATTATATTAAAGATTGTCCAGTTTTGCAACCTGTTGATGCTCATGTTACATTATTTTTCCCAGCATTTTATACTGTATTCAGTTTGACCGCAAAATGTAGAAGCACCAAGCAGGAATTTATGCTATAATGAAATCCAAGCTCAATAACAGACGAAAGTGGGTGTTCTATGAAGACTGTCGGTATTATTGCTGAATACAATCCTTTTCACAACGGCCATGCCTACCAGATCGCCAAAGCCAAAGAAATGACCGGTGCCGATTACTGTGTCGTTGTCATGAGCGGTGATTTTGTACAGCGTGGCACACCTGCTGTTATGGACAAATATCTGCGCGCGGAAGCTGCCCTTTTGCACGGTGCGGATCTGGTGCTGGAACTTCCTGTATACTACGCTCTCGGAAGTGCGGAATACTTTGCATCCGGTGCTGTCGCGCTGCTTGACCGGTTAGGCGTTGTCGATGCTCTCTGCTTTGGAAGTGAATGCGGTGATATCGAACTGCTTTCCAAATTCGCAGACTGTCTCTGTACTGAAAATCCGCTTTTTCAGGATACCCTGAAAGCACATCTGAAAAAGGGTGCATCCTACCCGGCCGCCAGAAGTGCCGCCCTGATGGCTTCAACCCCTGAGCTTTCCGAATCTATCAAAACACTGGAAACCCCTAATAATATTCTGGCTATTGAATACTGCAAGGCTCTCCGGAAACGCAAAAGCACGATAACTCCCTGCACGATCCGCCGCGCCGGGGCAGGCTATCACGATACCGGAACCTCTGATTCCTTCTGTTCTGCCCTCGCTCTGCGGCAGGCACTTCAGATTCCTTCCGGCATAGAGGCTTTAAAATTGCATGTTCCCTCTGATGCCTACGAACTGCTGACCAGGCACTACGGCACCAGCTTTCCAATTCATCCGGACGATTGTTCACCGGCTCTCCATTATCAGCTGCTTTCTGAATATGAGCGGGAATTCACCTCTCACCCAGATATCAATCAGGAGCTTTCCGACCGCATCCGCAGATTTTTACCGCAGTATCAATCCTTTTCTGGCTTCTGCGAACTGCTGAAAAGCAAGAATCGGACTTACACACGCATTTCTCGCAGCCTGATGTATATTCTGCTGCATATGACCTGGCAGGAACTCTCCCGTTTCTGCGCCGACGACTATGTCTACTATGCCCGGATTCTGGGAT
The DNA here is from genome assembly GCA_934385475.1 of uncultured Lachnospiraceae bacterium. GTDB lineage: Bacteria > Bacillota > Clostridia > Lachnospirales > Lachnospiraceae > UBA3282. The sequence goes on from CAKRPS010000008.1 coordinate 3,297, forward strand.
TTTGTCAGGATTCTACGCCGCTGCTGTCTTCCATTAAGGAAAAAGGCAGGATTCCCCTGCTTTCCAAACTGGCTGACGCCCCGGATATTCTCTGTGAAAATGGATTACAGATGCTTTCCAAGGACATTTTTGCAAGCCATCTCTATCAAAGTATGATTATGCACAAATTTTCCACCCGCCCCGGCAATGAATATACCAAAAAAATGCTCCGCATCTGATATGCGAAGCATTTTTTATTTTCTGTCAGGCAGCCCCGATAACTTCCCCGATCCTGTCTGAAATTCTCTCCTTGACCATCTGGGCAATCTCTTTTGTATTCATTCCCTTATATTCTTCATAGGAAATTGCTTTCAGGAAATGCACCTGCGTCTCCACCTTTCGCAGAGACCACAATTCAAACGGCTTATAGGAATCGATCAACGCCACCGGCACGATCGGAGCCTTTGCCTTTATCGCACTCTTAAAGCATCCCGCCTTGAATTCTCTCATTGTATTGTGGTTATGTAGATATCCCCCTTCCGGGAATATAATAAATTTCCGGCCAGCCGCAACCTCTTTGGCCACTTCCTGAATAATCCCGACCGATTGTTTCAGGTCATCCTTGACAAGTCTCTTTCCCTGAATCATATCAATAAACTGTTTGATGACAATCCCATTGGATTTTGCATTGTCGATCACCACCGTACAAGGCTTGTCATGCGATATCACAATTCCAAGAGCGTCATACTTTCCCTGATGGTTTGGAAACATGATATACCCGCCCTGTTCCGGCAGATTTTCCATTCCGTATTTTTTCGTGGTGATGTGCCCGGCCCGCATGATCCTCCGGATCAGAAGCTGCGCATACCGGTAACGATCTTCTTCCGAATACTTTTCGGTATGCCTGGCCTTATATGCCATTTTAGGCACCATATAAAGCCTTGGCAGATTGCACACAATAACTTGTATAAAACGTAACATAGTTCCTCACTTTCTCTCATATCTCACACACTGTTTTCCATTAAAGAAGGGGTGAAAAAAGCTTCAGGATCGGTCCAATGACATTCGTTCTGACAAATTTCTTTTTGCACCATTCCAATGTAATCTCATCGGATATTGCAAAGGTCTCTTCCATATCCTTTTTGAGCGCTTCCACCGTCTGCGTCTTATATAAAAAGACGCCACACTCAAAATGATGATAAAAGCTCCTGTAGTCAAAATTGATCGTTCCTACCGTCGCGATCTCGTCATCACAGAGCACACATTTGGAGTGGATAAAACCGGGCGTATACTGATAAATCCTTACCCCCGCTTCTATCAGGTTCTGATAGTTGGACTGTGTCAGCCAGAATATCGATTTCTTATCCGGCACCTGTGGCGTTACAATCCTGACATCCACACCTCTTTTGGCAGCAAGCTTGATCGCACTGTAGGTCTCATTATCTGTGATCAGATAGGGCGTGAAAATATATACATACCTCTTTGCATATCCTATGATGTTCAGATATACATTTTCGCCGGTGACCTCCCCGTCAAAGGGACTGTCCATATAAGGCTGCACATATCCTTTCCCCTGCATTTTCTGTCCGAATTCATATCGGTAAGGAGTATAATCGTCCTCTGTATAGCGGGATATATTCCACATCTGCAGGAACATGACCGTAAAATTCCAGACAGCATCTCCCTCGATCCGGATTCCTGCATCCTTCCAGTGATCCCCGTAGGGATGCTTGTAATTGATATACTCGTCGGCCATGTTGATGCCGCCGGTGTAGGCAACCTTTCCATCTATCACCACGATTTTTCTGTGATCGCGGTTGTTCAGGACAAGTGTCATAACCGGCACAAGTCTGTTGAACGCTACACACTTGATCCCCTTGGATTCCATGATCTCGTTATATTTCTTGGGTAGAATAAAGACACTTCCCACGTCGTCATAAATCAGCCGGACTTCCACGCCTTCTTTTATCTTGCGCTCAAGTACCTCCAGAACGGTGTTCCACATCTCGCCTTCCCCGAGAATAAAATACTCCAGAAAAATAAAATGCTCTGCCTTCTCCAGATCCTCCAACAGAGCCTTCCAATAAGGCAGCCCGTCTTCAAAATAACGATCCTCTCCGTTTCGCCAAACCGGCATTCCACTGTATGACAGCAGGTAATTGCACTGGTTGGCCGCCGCCATATTTTCCTGCCCGATGTCACTGAGTACGTGCATATCCTGCGACAGACTGTTCCTTACCAGTTCATCGGTCCTGTGCATGCTGTTTCTCAGCTTTTTGGGTATGATGACATGTCCAAATGCAAGATATAAGACACCTCCAAAAAGCGGAAAGACCAGAATCGGTACGATCCACGCCAGCTTCACCGCAGGGTTCGCCTGTTTGACGATCAGATGTACCACGGCTCCAAAGCTGAGCAGACGCAGTACAAACGCGATCTCCACGTAATAATTGCCAAAACGGAATATTTCCAGAAGGAAAACTCCTACCTGCAGGGCAACGATCAATCCTATTATGACAACTCTGTTTAACGCGTAATGTAATATCTTTCTCATTTCAAAAATCCACTAATAATCTGTTCTTCTGCTTCCTGTTCGGTCAGGCCCAGCGTCATCAGCTTTATGATCTGTTCGCCGGCAATCTTACCGATCGCCGCCTCATGGATCAGATTGGCATCAATATGGTTTGCTGTCAGCTCCGGAATTGCACTTACGCTTGATCCATCCATAATAATACCGTCACATTCGCTGTGTCCCTGGCACTTGTTATTTCCTATGATCTGACTTCTGAAAAGTTGTGTGGAATGATCTCTTGCCACCGATCTTGAAACCAGATCCACGCTGGAACCTTCCCCATCCATGGTAACCACAAAATCTGTCTCTGCATGCTGCTTTCCATGCGTCATGATCTTTTCCTTGATCACAAGAGAGGCCCCATCCGAAAGATCGGCCTTGGTAACTCTCAGCGTAGAGTCAATTCCCTTGATCTGCACCGCCTCCATCTCCAGGGATGCTCCCTGTGCAAGATGAATCTCCGTCGTAGGGTTCATGATCCTTTCTCCGTTGCCGTCCCCGGAGCCATAGTGTTTCTCCACATACCGTACCTTCGCATTTTTCTCCACAAAAAAGCGGTGTATACCGGAATGTTGGGAAGTCTGATCTCCCCCGTTGTGGATACCGCAGCCTGCGATGATCGTTACATCACAGTCCTCCCCCACATAAAAATCATTATATACACTTTCCTTTAAGCCAGACTGGCTCAGCACTACCGGAATGTGTACACTCTCTGACTTCGTGCCGGGTTTAATACGGATGTCAATTCCCGACTTGTCCGTCTTTGACACGATGTCAATGTTGGCCGTTGTATTTCTTCCGGCCATCTGTCCGTTTGCCCGGATATTATAAGCACCTGCGGGTATCCCATGCAGATCTGCAACTTCCTCCAGCAGTTTTTTTTGTATCTCGTCCATTCTATTCCTCATTTCTCTGCACGCCGTCTGTGTATCTTAAATCTTAACAGACACATGTTTTCTTCGCATAATCTTAACACTCTGCCGTCCTTTTTACAACTTATCCGTCAGAGTTTTGCAAGGCTGACCGCTCCCGAGGAGTTCTGGCATGATCTCTTTCTTCGTCCCCATCTTCCTGATCTGTCCATCAGCCAGCAATATGATCTTATCTGCGATATTCAGAATTCTTTCCTGATGGGAAATGATCAGAATGGAACCGTTGATCTCCTGATACATCTTCTCAAATACCCGGATCAGATTCTGAAAACTCCACAAATCTATCCCGGCCTCCGGCTCATCAAAAATTGAAATCGGACTTTTCCTTGCCATGATCATGGCAATCTCTATTCTTTTCAGCTCACCACCGGAAAGACTTGCATTGACCTCACGGTTCATATAATCCCTTGCACATAAACCCACTTCAGACAATATCTCACAAATATCGGTAATTGTCGCATCCTTTCCCGCAGCAAGAGACAACAGATCCTTGACCGTAAGTCCTTTAAATCTGACCGGCTGTTGAAAGGCAAAGCTGATTCCCTTCTTTGCGCGCTCTGTAATAGAGAGTTCTGTAATATCCTCTCCATCCAACAAAATCCGTCCCGAAGTAGGTGTCAGTATACCTGCAATAATTTTGGCAAGTGTCGATTTACCACTTCCGTTCGGACCTGTCACTGCCACAAAGCGTTCTTCGATGCAGACACTGACATCTTTCAGTATCTCCACCTTTTTTCCTTCATTTTCTGCACAGAAACATATATCCCTCAGTTCCAGCATATCGTTTTATTCCTCATTTTCTTCTGATTATTTCCAGCCTGCCTTACGTACGGATCTTCCTGATCAGGATTCCGTTACGCAACAGGGTATTATCTATATAATGTCTTGCAAAAAGGATTTCTCCTTTTCTTTCAATCTCTATATCCTCTTCCTCACAGTTGATGATCACTTCCACATAATTGTCAAGCCAGCCGATCTTGTTGAACTCGATCACACGCGGCTTATTGATCTTGTTCGGGAAATGAAAATTACGGCTGCAAAGCAACGGCTCTTGTCTGCGCAGATGCAGCAGGTTCTTAATGATCGAGATGCGCTCGTTATAAACGCCGTTTTCAATCTCCTCCCACGGCATACATCTTCTACAGTCCGGGTCGTGTCCACCTTCCATGGCAATCTCCGTTCCGTAATAAATACAGGGAGATCCCGGCATGGTAAACAGCACCGCAAGCTGCTGAAAATACTCATCAAGATTCTTCACTCCGGTCCGGAGCCTGCAGGTATCATGTGAGTCCAGAAGATTAAAGAGAACATCGTTCGTCTGCTGCATATAACCCGTGTAGCAGCGGTTGATCGTATACTCAAAATCCTCATTGGTCAGGCTCTTGTCGATCCAGAAATCCTTAATACTCTCTCCGAGCGGATAATTCATAACCGCGTCAAACTCATCCCCTCGAAGCCATGGCATTGCATCATGCCATATCTCTCCCAGGATATACAGTTCCGGTTTCAGATGTTTCAGCCGCTGCCGCAGTTCCTTACAGAAGGTATGGGAAATCTCATTTGCCACATCCAGTCTGATTCCGTCCACATCATAATTTCTGACCCAGTTTTCACAGACACCGATCAGGTATTCCCGCACCTTCGGGTTGTTGGTGTTAAGCTTCGGCATCTGATCAAAAAAAGCAAACGTGTAATACTGCTTTGCATGTGCACACCCGCCCTCTTTTCGAAAAGGCCATTCCCTTACCATAAACCAGTCCCAGAATTCTGACTGCGGTCCCTTCTCCTTCACATCCTGCCAGGGAGCAAACAGTTCTCCGGAATGATTGAATACTCCATCGAGCATCACCCGGATTCCTCTCTTATGTGCTTCCCGGACCAGACAGATCATCGTCTCTTCCGTTCCAAAATGAGGATCTATCTTCGTGTAATCCTTTGTATCATATTTGTGGGAGGTCGGTGCTTCATTGACCGGTGTCAGATAAAGCCCTGAAATTCCCAAATCTCTCAGATAGTCGAGCTTATTGATGATTCCCTGCAGATCTCCACCGAAAAACTCTTCGTTTGTCACAGATCCCCGGTTTCTCCATGGCAGCGTTCCTTCCGGATCGTTGGTCTTATCTCCGTTGCAGAACCGCTCCGGGAAAATCTGATACCACACCGTATCATTCACCCACGCCGGAGACGTCGGGATGTCTGCCGGATTCATCCACGGGAAGACAAAACACTGACGGCTTCTGCCCTCCAACTGCATCTGTTGTTCCGACACAAAACCATCCTCAAAATAAAACCACTTTTCATTCTCCGTCTGAAGTTCAAAATAATATTTCAGGCGTTTAAATTCAGGCCGGATCGTCGTGGTCCACCAGAGCTGGTTTTTCAGACGTTTCTTGAAAGGAATGTTAACCGCTTCACCGCTCCAGGTCTCTCCTCCGCCAAGTATTCCTGCCTTAAACGGATCTCCCTGTATAATGTTCACGTACTTCACATCATAGCCGGTCTTGATGTTGATGATCAGCTGCTCTTCATCCAGTGGATAACAATAATTATCATTGGCTCTATGATATACCGCGTTAAAATCCATAAGCCCTCCTTTTTTAATTCTTAAAACTGTGGATTGGTGCCGGAATCCTTCCGCCACGATTTACAAATGCCTCACAGGAAAAACGATTTACAGGCATGATCGGCGCATAACCGAACAGACCGCCAAACTCTACCTTATCGCCCACCTGTTTGCCGATAGCCGGTATGATCCGCACAGCCGTCGTCTTCTGATTGACCATTCCGATCGCCATCTCATCGGCAATGATCCCGGCGATGGTTGTATTCGGAGTATCCCCCGGAATTGCGATCATATCCAGTCCGACAGAACATACACAAGTCATGGCTTCCAGTTTCTCAAGCGTAAGTGCTCCCGCAGTTGCCGCATCGATCATTCCCTGATCCTCGCTGACCGGAATAAAGGCACCGCTCAGTCCTCCCACATAGGAGGATGCCATAACACCACCCTTTTTCACCTGATCGTTCAACAGGGCAAGGGCTGCCGTTGTGCCGGGTGCACCTGCATATTCCAGGCCGATCTCACACAGAATGTCTGCAACGCTGTCTCCCACCGCCGGAGTCGGGGCAAGCGACAGATCAACGATTCCAAACGGAATTCCCAGCTTTCTGGATGCCTCCTGCGCAACGAGCTGACCAACTCTGGTCACCTTAAACGCAGTCTTTTTGATCGTCTCGCAGAGAACCTCGAAGTTCTCTCCTCTCACCTTCTCCAGTGCAGTCTTGACCACGCCCGGTCCGCTGACACCGACGTTAATTATGGCATCTGCCTCCGTCACACCGTGAAAAGCTCCTGCCATAAACGGATTGTCGTCCGGTGCATTACAGAACACCACCAGTTTCATACAATCGACGCTGTCTATATCCTTACTGATCATGGCAGTCTCTTTGATGATGTCTCCCATCAGTCTGACTGCATCCATATTGATTCCCGTCTTTGTGGAGCCAAGATTCACAGAGCTGCACACTCTCTCCGTGCTGTGAAGTGCCTTGGGAATCGAACGGATCAGCAGTTCGTCTGCCTTTGTCATTCCCTTTGACACCAGTGCGGAATATCCTCCGATCAGGTTTACACCCACTTCCTTGGCCGCCCGGTCCATCGTCTGCGCCAGTGTCACAAAATCATCCTCGCACTTACAGGCCGCACCACCTATGAGCGCCATCGGAGTCACCGATATTCTTTTGTTTACGATTGGGATTCCATACTCCTTTTCAATCCCTTCGCCGGTCTTTACCAGATCTTTGGCAACCGTCGTAATCTTCTGATATACCTTTTCATTTAATTTTTGCAGATCTGCATCAATACAGTCTAACAGGCTGATTCCCAATGTGATCGTTCTCACATCCAAATTCTCCTTGCTGATCATTTCATTGGTCTCTGCCACTTCGTATAAATTTATCATAACGACCTCCAGAATCGTACTCTTTTCCCTCTCTGTTTCACATTCCCCGATCAGATCCTGTGCATCTGATCAAAAATTTCTTCCTTCTGACACTTGATATCCACGCCGATTTCCTTTCCAAGTAAAACCAGTTCGTCGACGATATCTCCAAACTTCTTCTCTGTCTGGTTCATGTCCACGATCATCATCATATTAAAGAAGCCCTGCACGATCGTCTGTGAAATATCCAGAATGTTGATCTGGTTTTCTGCCAGATAGGTGCAGACCCGTGCAATAATTCCTACCGTATCTTTTCCTACTACTGTGATAATTGTCTTTTTCATGTTCTCTCCTCCATTTGCCTTGTTTTCCATCTACACCGTTACAATATCCGATACTTCACTTCTCTTGGCAACGTACAGTGGAAAATCATTTCCATTATATTTTGTGTCCGACATGGTCACTTCCATCCGGACAGCCTCATATGCCAGTTCCGGCATATTGTTTTCCTTGCTCAAATGTCCCAGAATGATCGTCTGCAATTTGTCATTCAGAAGCCTGCACAACAGTCTTCCGGCCGATTCATTTGACAAATGCCCCCGGTCCCCCAGAATTCTCTGCTTCAGGTAATAGGGATATGGACCGACCTGCAGCATGTGGATATCGTGATTTGCTTCCAGATACAGCAGATCCATATTTTTCAGGCATTCCACCGTGTAATCATTATAACAGCCGAGGTCTGTCGCAATACCTATCTTCTTCCCCTCACTTGCGATCCGGTATGCCACCGGGTCAGCCGCGTCATGGGATATCCGCATCGGACATACCGTCAGATCCTTTATCACATATTTTTCATCCGGTTCGATCCTGTGAAAAAGGGACTCATCAATCTGTCCAACCGATTTCATTCCCTGAATCGCTTCAATCGTCCCCTTGGTCGCATAAATCGGAACCCCGTACTTTCTGGCAAGAACTCCAAGACCGTTGATATGATCCGCATGCTCATGCGTGATAAAAATGCCATCCATATCCCGCATGGAAAGGTCAAGCTGTGCCAGACCTTCCTCTGTTCTCCTGCCACTGATCCCGACATCCATCAGAAGATGGGTCGTATCGCTGCCAACATAGATACAATTTCCACTGCTTCCGCTGGCAATACTACATAATCTCATAACTTTATCTGTTCCTTCCGGGCACCCTTTCCTGTCCGTGCCTATTTTCTCCAGAAAATATCCAGAACATCTCCCTCTGTTATTTTCTCCATATACTGTGCTTCTCTTCCGTTGAGCCTTGTCACTACCGCTTTTCCCTCCGGTTTGGAGAGATCAAAATCAATGTGGTCAAAGACATCCACAAAGACATACTCCGGTTTTCCGGAAAGGCGGACCGGCAGGCCGTTTACCTGTACCATGATCGACATTGCTTTCTCCGGCTTCTTCTCTTCCACAGCATCCGTCTTCTGTGATGCTGCACCCTGTTCCTGCTGCAATGGCTCCTGTGCCTGTTCTTCCTCTTCGTTTTCCGGCTGTGTCATCATATCCAGCTCTGTCTCCGGCTGTGCAGACATACTTTCTATCACAACTGAGAAATTCTCATACACTCTGGTGTCCAGATCTGCCATCTTATTGTTGACCTGAACCTTCATTCCTTCTTCCCACAGCACATCCATAAACTCAGCGATCTGACGTACCGTATAATAATTCAATATTTCAATCGAGTCATTTTCCTGAATACTGTAATACCCGGACTGAAGCTGTCCGTTTACGCTGGCAAACTTTGGCAGATCAACCTTCTTTTCATTTACCTCGACCCGCATCGTCGTTCCAAATTCCGGAAGCTGGTTGATATCCAGTTCAGCCGGTTCTCCCGCTGTAGACTCTTTCACCACGATCTGATCATTGGCATGGATCAGTGTATGGATATCCGCATCACTTCCATTCACAGTGATCACAGCCGACTCTCCCATCTTCCCACGTGTGATACGAGCCTTGCCGTTCACCATATAATTCAGTTCTCTGCCCCTTTTCGGGAAAAGTCCGTCATTGGGGAACTCTGCCTGCATGGCAGCGTCCACCACCGCCACCTTGTTATTGTCATATAGCTTGATCCTCTGCTCGTTGAATGTGACGAACATAAAGCTGTTGCTCTGCTCATAAAAGCTCAGACAGATACCGATCGGCGTTACCATCAGAGAATCCTTTCTGGCATTGTCCTCCAGAAATTCTATGTTCTGCATTACCTCTTCCCCACGGATTGCAACTCTCTCCTTCTGGATTCCGAGCTTCTGCGCAAGATTCGATGTGTATCCCGGCATTCTGCCGCCCCCGCCGACAACAAATACCGCACTGACAGCTTTATCTCCGTTCAGTTCCTTGATCTTGTCCGATACCTGCTGCGTCATCTGTTCCATCCACGGCATGGTAACCTCCTCGATCTGCTGTGAGGTGATCGTCTGTGGCAGCCCCATGATGTCTTTATACTCAATGGTCTCTTTTTCTCCCACATCCTTCTTGATCTGCTCCGCCGTTGTAAAATCCACCAGACAATGTTTTGCAATAATCTCGGTAAGACTGTCTCCGGCAACCGGTATCATGCCGTAAGCAATGATACTTCCATCCTTTGTAATAGAAATATCCGAAGTTCCCGCGCCAACATCTACCAGCGCGATGTTCAACATTCTGTACATTTCCGGTATCGCCACCTGAATTGCGGCGATCGGCTCCAGTGTCAGATTCACCACCTCAAGTCCTGCCGCACCGACAGCCTTGTAAAGTCCATCCACAACATCTTCCGGCAAAAAGGTGGCAATGATATCCTCTCCAATGGCTTTCGCCTTGTGCCCTTCCAGGTTACCTATCATATATCCGTTCATATAATAGTGTACGATAGAATACCCTACACAGTAGAATTTCATATCTAGATCATTTTCTTCCTGAAATTCCTGATAGGCCTTCTCTATTCCCATGGAATCCAACGCGTAGATATCTTCTCCCGTCACTTCCTTGTCTGTCTGAAATTCATAGTCCACTCTGGTCGTCACTGTACGCAGCACTCGTCCTGCCGCCGCAATGCAAACCTCTTTCAGCGATACGGAAAGTCTGCCCTCCAGCTCTGCCTTGACCTCTCCGATGGTCTCTCCAACCTTATAAATATCGTGAATCTGTCCATCCAGCATGGCCCTTGTCTTATGCTCCCTGATGCTCTGACCTGCCACATAGAACTTATCTCCGACACGGTACCCTACCGTTCCCACGATACTTCTCGTTCCGATATCAAGCCCAAATACTAATTGTCCAGGAAATTTTTTTACCTCTGACACCGCTTCTCCCTCAACTTTTCATCAATCTGTCTGTACGCGTCCTGAAGTGACCCGCTGTTATCTATCACAAAATGACAATTTTCCCGGAATTTCTCATCCGATAACTGTCCGTTCATAATGCTGCCAATTTTTTCATCACTGTAGCCTCTTGCCGCTTTCAGCCTTACACGCCGCACCTCATCACTGGCATAGATATACCACAGTTCATCCAGGATCTGTGCGTACCCGCACTCGATCAGAAGTGCCGCCTCGATAAACAGAAAATCCAGCTTTCCCGCTTCCCTCTCCTGTTTGATACATGCCTCAATATAGTTCTGTACCGCAGGATGTACGATCTGGTTCACTCTGGCAAGCAGCTCCTGATCTCCAAATATTCTCTGTGCCATTTTCGCTCTGTCGATCTGTCCATCCGCTGCCAGAATCTCTTCCCCGAGCAGTTCCACAATCCCTTTATAACATATCTCCCCGGGTTCTTCCAGTTGCTGGGCTACTCTGTCCGCCATAATGATGCGACACCGATAATGGCTTTCCAGATACGTTAAAATCTCTGATTTTCCAGCGCCTACTCCACCGGTAATTCCAATTGTTTTCATGAAAGACTCCATTTCGCACACGTTCTGTGTCGTTCCGCCATATAGATCACTTGGCTTCATACCAGTTTGTGCCGGTGTGCAGATCAATTTCCAGCGTTACAGAAAGGTCTGCCGCATGTTTCATCTCTTCCGTAAGGATCTGTCTGACGATCTCCTCTTCCTCCTGTGCTGTCTCGATCAGCAGTTCATCGTGTACCTGCAGGATCAATCTGGAAGCCAGCTTCTCCCGTTTCATCCTCTCCCACACATGGATCATGGCGATCTTCATAATATCAGCCGCCGTTCCCTGGATCGGGCTGTTCATGGCAACCCTTTCTCCGAATGCTCTCTGCATAAAATTGCCGGAGGACAATTCCGGCACCGGTCTTCTGCGCCCATATAGGGTCGTCACATAGCCGTTCTCTTTTGCGTCCTGCACCGCCTTATCCAGAAACTGCTTAATCCCCGGATAGGTTCTGAAATATTCTTCAATATAGGCAGCCGCCTCTTTTTTGGTGATGCTCAGGTCCTGGCTCAGTCCAAAGGAGCTGATTCCATATACGATCCCAAAATTAACCGCCTTTGCATTCCGTCTCTGTAAATCTGTCACTTCCTCAAAGGGCGTGTGAAAAACCTTGGAGGCCGTGATCCGGTGAATATCTTCATCCATCTGATACGCCTCGATCAGCTGTCTGTCGTCTGACATATGTGCCAATATCCTCAGCTCAATCTGCGAATAGTCGGCATCCATAAACAGACACCCCGGCTTTGGAACAAACACCTTACGGATTCTCCGTCCAAGCTCCATCCTCATGGGGATGTTCTGCAGATTTGGCTCTGTAGAGCTGATACGTCCGGTTGCCGTGATCGTCTGGTTAAAATTGCTGTGGATTCTTCCGGTATCATCTATATACGCTGCCAGCCCATCCGCATAGGTCGATTTCAGCTTTGCCAGTCCTCTGTATTCCAGAATGTCCTTTACAATGGGATATTCCGGAGCCAGCTTTTCCAATACATCCGCCGCTGTCGAATAGCCTGTTTTTGTCTTTTTGCCGCCCTTGAGTCCCATTTTCTCAAACAGGATCTCGCCGAGCTGTTTCGGAGAGTTCAGATTAAAGCTGCAGCCCGCCTGTTCACAGACGGATTTTTCCAGTTCTTCAATCCTTCCGTTCAGTGCTTCCCCATATTTCTTCAGTTCATCCGGCTTCACCAGAATACCGGTCTGCTCCATCTCATAAAGCACTCTTGTCAGGGGCATTTCTATCTCTTTCATCAGGCTCTCCATCCCCTGCTCCTGCAGCTTCTTTCGCAGGATAGGTGCGGATGCCCTGCACACATAAGCCTGATAACATACATATTCTGTCAGAAGCTTCGGATTTTCCTCATAGACCTTCTGAAAAGAGTTCTTCCCGCAGACCTGATCTTTTCCCGGTATCATCAGCCCCAGATACTCATTTGCAATATTTTCTGTCTCATAATCATTCTTTAACGGATTCAGCAGATAGGCTGCCAGCAGAATGTCAAAATAGCGCTGTTCCCTGTAGGGTTTCAGGACATCCGGCCTTCCCTCTTCATCCTGCCACATTCGCGCCGTATCCACTTCCTCTATCATGCCATAGCATTTCTTGCTGTCAAAAAAGGCAAACCGGCACTTACCGGCCCGGTTGATCTGTGTCAGTTTCTCATGAAGATATTCCTCTGTTATCGCTCCCTGACAGGGGATAAACGCCGTCTTTTCATCGTTGATGGAAAGTGCCACGCCGCAGCATGCCGTATTCCTGCCATCACGCAGAACACAGATGCCAATCTCCCCTTCTGTTTCCATGCATTCCTGCAAAAGAGTCTCTGCCTGCTTTTCCTTCGATATCATTCCAAAGGAATCCGTCTGCTTATTGGAGATGATCATCCCCTTGTCAAAACGGGTCAGCAGATTTTTGAATTCCAGCTGTTTGCACAGGACATAAGCTTCCTCAGTATAAAAATCTTCAATCTTTGCATCCTCAAAGCGATATGCAAACTCACCGTTTACGTTGATCGTCGCAAGCGTCTTGCTCAGATCCGCCAGATCCTTGTTCTCCTGTAAGGACTCCCGGATCGATTTCTTTTCAACCTCTTCCAGATGTGCATAGAGGTTCTCCAGAGAGGCAAAACGAACCATCAATGCAGTTGCCGTCTTCTCTCCCACCTTGGGTACACCGGGAATGTTATCCGCCGTATCTCCCATCAATGCCTTGAGGTCAATGAACTGCTCCGGTGTCACCTGATATTTTTCCCGGACATCCTTCGCATAGTAGTCCTCAATTTCTGTCCTGCCGCCCTTTGTCTTGGGAATCCGTATCCTTATATGCTCCGATGCGATCTGCAGAAGATCCCGGTCTCCGGACACCAGTGAAACCTCCATGCCTTCTTTCTCCGCACGCTTCGCAAGGGTTCCGAGAATATCGTCCGCTTCCAGTCCAGGCTTCTCTACAATACAAATGTGCATTGCCTGCAGCATCTGTTTCATAACCGGAACCTGCTCTCTGAGTTCCGTCGGCATCGGCTTTCTTGTTCCCTTATACTCTTTATAAATCTCATGGCGGAAGGTCGGTGCATGCACGTCAAAAGCAACCGTCAGATAATCCGGCTGCTCCTCCTCCACGATCTTAAACATAATATTCAGAAAACCATATACCGCATTTGTGTGCAGCCCCTGACTGTTTGTCAGATCAGGCACTCCATAAAATGCTCTGTTCAGTATGCTGTGTCCATCTATCAATACAATTTTCGGGCTCATTTTGAATCCTTCCTGCTTATATCCATTCAAAGTATATGCAGAACGCAACAGCTATCACGACGACTACCAGCGCCTCCAGCCAGTAAAGGATTCTGCGCAGCAGCCGGTTCATCCGGATATATCTTCTGGATTCCTCCATTCTGTCATGCAGGGCTTTCTGTAAATTAAAGCTGCTTCCTTCCTCCAGCTTTTCCATTCCCTCTGTCACCAGAAACTGTATGGAAAGCTCTTCCTTGCATTCCGGACATTGCTCGATATGCTCCACAAACTCTGCCAGTCTGTCCCCCTCCAGTTCTCCCTTTAAGAAGGAGGGAATGCTTTTCTCTGTTTCCTTACAGTTCATATTGCCTTCACACGCTCCCTATATCAACTGTTCCGTGTACTCATATAGATTTTATTATATACCATATACTGTTTTTTTGAAAGACTCAAAAAAGTATGAAAAAACGACGCGGCTTACGCCGCGCCGTAACATATCCTGTCTGATCAGCCTTCCTGTAGCTGTTGTGTTTCTTCCGTTGCAGGTGCAGGAGCCACCGCCGTAGCGATCCCCTTCTTATCCACCGCATAATCCGTACCGTCGATGTTGACCGTCACATTTTTCTGTAATGCACCGGTCACATCATAACAATAAGTATTTCCGTCCGGTCTGGTCACCAGTCCTGTCTGCATTACTGCATTTTCATCAAAGTAATACTCTACACCCTGAATCGTAACATCCTCGCGAAGCGCATGTCCATCCTTCGTCGCAAGGAAGTAACGTCCGGTCTCATCCTCGAACCAGCATCCCTTCTGTACAAAACCGTTTTCATCCACATGGTACTTTTTATCTTCAAGTGAAACCCAGCAGGAACGCTGCATCTTATAGTTGGAATAAAATACCTGATTATCTCCCCTCTTGGAAAAGCCATTGGCCACGATCAGGGAAGAATAATCCTTAAACTGATAATTGATATCAACACGGGTCGGGATTCCCGCAATGCTTCCATGGGAAGTACTCTGCCAGAAGGAAGCTCCATCATATTCCAGCGCGTCCGCATACTGTGCTACCCATTTGTCATAGGGAACATTGCCGATCTTATTCTGGAACATGTTTTTATAAGAATATACGACCGGGTAATACCCGGCTGCCTCGATCGTAGAACAGAAGGTATTGATGATCGCCTGAAGCTGTTCCTGAGACATATTTTTGTGACAGGCTGCCTCTACATCATACACGACCGGATAGCTTACCGTATAGTTACCAATCCATTGCAGAAGCTGATTTGCCTCGTTCTGTGCCTGCTCTACATTTGCGGCATAAGAATAAAGATACACGCCGGTTCTCAGTCCGGCCGCATTCGCGCCCTGTATATTCGCATCGAAATACGGATCAACTCCCGAGTTCGTACTTCCAGCCTTTATAAAGGCAAAGCTGATTCCTGCGCTTGGAACCTGACTCCAGTCAATCGCCAGATTATGCTTTGATACATCAATTCCCTTGGCGATCGCATTTCCCGCTCCCACTGCGTGTACAGGATTTACCGGTACCACCGCAAGCATACAGGCTGCCATTCCTGCCGCCAAACATCTCTTCCATGCCATCTTCTTACTCTTCATTCGTATCTCCTATCCATCTTTAGTCACGGATATGCCGACATAGAACTTATGCCGGCATATCTAAATGTTTCATATTTGTTACTTCTTTTAATATTTCTTTAACAATATAACATATTCCGTAACTTCTGTATAGATACTTTTCCAAAGATACTCTTACAATTTTTTCCAGATTCTTATCCTTCAAAAGGAATAACTGCTCCATCATAAGTATCGTTGATGTACTGCTTGATCTCATCCGATTTCAGAACATCTACCAGTGCCTTGATGGCATCGCTGTTTTCGTTTCCCTCTTTCACTACAACGACATTCACATAAGTCTTGGCAGCCTCGGAATCCGAAGATTCATAAGCGATGGAATCCTTTGCTACGGAAAGTCCTGCTTCCAGTGCATAGTTACCATTTAAAACCACATAAGCCACTTCATTCTTGACTCTGGCGATCTGTGCTGCTTCCAGCTCCTGGAATACTAGATTGTTCGGATTCTCTTCAATGTCATTGACCGTTGCCGTAAGTCCCACACCGTCCTTCAATTTCAGCAGTCCGTTATCCTGCAAAAGAAGAAGTGCTCTCGCTTCATTGGTCGTATCATTCGGGATAGCAATTACGTCACCCTCTGCTACTTCATCCAGAGTTGCCTTTGTTCCCGGATAAATTCCAAACGGTTCATAGTGGATTCCGCCTGCGCTTACCAGATGGGTTCCCTGCTCCTCATTAAAAGTCTCAAGGAAGGGTACGTGTACAGCATAGTTTGCATCAAATTCACCGCTCTCTACAACCAGACCAGGCTGGATATAATCGTCAAATACAGTGATTTCCAGGTCGTATCCCTGCTCTGCCAGGATTGGCTTTGCCTTCTCCAGAATTTCTGCATGAGGGGTAGCGGACGCTGCGATCTTGATTACAACCGGCTCTGCCGTTGCCTCATCTCCTGCTGCGCTCTCCTGTGTCTCTTCTGTTGTCTCCTCTGTCGCCTCAGTGCTCTGTGTATCCTGCTGTGTCGTGCTCTCTGCTTTCTCTCCGCATCCTGTGAGTGCTGCCACTGTCAATACACCTGTCAATAAAACTGCCACCAATTTCTTTCTCATAATTTTTCTCCTCATTCTTTCCTTATGATTTTTCTTTATTTTCTTCTGTCCAGTTTTCCCGCCGTCTTCATTCCGATGGTCTGGAAAATCTGGAACAGAATAATAATTAAAATTACCGTAATGATCATAATATCCGTCTGCCAACGGTAATAACCGTACCGCACCGCAATATCACCGAGGCCACCGCCTCCCACAGTTCCCGCCATTGCCGAGTAACCAAGAATAGTTCCCAGTGCGATCGTAGCTCCCATGATCAGGGAAGTTCTTGCCTCTACCAGAAGTACCTTGAACACAATGTCCACATTGGAGGCTCCCATCGACTTCGCAGCCTCGATCACTCCCTTATCCACCTCTTTCAGAGAGGACTCAACCATTCTCGCAATATAAGGTGCTGCCGTGATCACTAATGGAATGATCGTAGCAGTGGAACCGTAGCTTCTTCCCACAATAAGCCTTGTAAACGGGATCAGAAGGATCAACAGGATCAGAAACGGTATACTTCTGACAATGTTACAGATCACATCGAGCACCCTGTAAACAGCTGCATTCGGTTTGATTCCGTCCTTGTCGGTCACCGTAAGGATCACTCCCATCGGGAGTCCCAGCACATAACCAACAAAAGTCGATACCACCGTCATGTACACGGTATCCCGGATTCCTTCCAAAAGCATTTTAATAACCTGACTGTCAAACATCTTCTGTCACCTCCTGAATCTGCAATCCTTTCTCTTTCAGGTATTCCACCATATCCACCTGCAAATGCCGGTCCTGCGGCAATCCCAGGATCATCTCGCCCTTGGCAACTCCACCCACATTCTTGGTGTCTGCCCTGAGGATATTGACCGGCGTTCCGAAATGCAGGATCATGTTGGCGATCACCGGTTCAAATGCCGAATTGTCAGAAAATACAATTCTGATCTTATAATCCGATTCCAATCTGTTCACCGTCTGCTCCAGCTTTGCAAGATCCTTGGAATCCTGTCCGAAGATGAGTTCCTTGGCTGCCCTGGATTTTGGTTTCGAGAACACACTCGCCACCGTTCCGTCTTCTACGAGATGTCCGTTTTCAATGATCGCTACCTTGTTGCAGATTTCCTGTACCACACTCATCTGATGTGTGATGATCACAATGGTAATTCCCAGCTCCTGATTGATCTGTTTCAGAAGGTTCAGGATAGAAACCGTTGTCTGCGGGTCCAGAGCACTTGTCGCCTCATCACAGAGCAGTATCTTCGGATCGGAAGCTAACGCCCTTGCGATAGCAACTCTCTGCTTCTGTCCTCCGGATAGCTGTGCAGGGTACGCCTTTGCCTTATCCTCCAGTCCGACGGTCTTCAGAAGCTCCAATGCCCTCTTTCTTGCCTTGTCTCTGGATACACCCTGTAGCTGTAGTGGAAAGCACACATTGCCGACCACGTTCTTTTGCATGAGAAGGTTGAAATGCTGGAAGATCATGGCGATATCTCCGCGCTGCTTTCTCAGTTCTTTCTCTGTCAGCGCTCCCATATTCTTTCCATCGATCAGAACCTTTCCTTCCGTTGGCCGTTCCAGATAATTAAGACATCTTACCAGAGTACTTTTACCTGCTCCGGACATACCGATGATTCCGTAAATGTCTGCATTTTCAATTTGAAGATTGATATCCTGCAAGGCCTGCACCTGTTCTCCCTTTTGTTCAAAAGCCTTGCTCACATGTTGAAGTTCTATCAGTGCCATCTTCGTCTCTCCCGTCCTTCTCCTGTTCAAATTCTGGCATAAAAAAACCGAAAGTTGTTTTCACTCTCGGGCACACAGGTCATATTTCATCCAGTCTCTTTTTCGGATTTCTATGAATGGGCACAGCACAATAAGCGAATGTGCCCGAGCCTGTCATCTGCCCGAGAGTTCAACATTCGTCCACAACACATGTATCCGTCAATCCAGAAACTTACTGTTCTCATTGCATCTGTCTCCTTTCTTTAAACTTATCCAGACTTACCGGTTCTCCTTTTCCCTTCAGAACCGTTCCAAGGTTTCTCTCCCTTGTTGAAGCTATCCTATCACCTTATTCCTAGTATGTCAATAGGTTTTGTAATATTTTTTATGATGTTTTTGTTATTACCATTTTGGGAATTGACACAGCATACTGATTTCTCTATTATCAAAGTGCAGACTTTCTTGAAAAGGGGGTATCATGCTATGGAAATTCAGAATAATATCCAGACAGAAAAAAGGACACAGGCTGCACCTTGCAAAACACCTGTATCCTCTTATGAAACTCTTCAAAAATATATGATCGACTTTATTCAGGAGCAGCAACTCAAAATCGGCTACCGGAAAGAGACCTTACGGATCTACTATTTTCTCTCCTCCCTGAACCATTATATAGCCAGACAGTTTACTATAGAAGAGATGGTCGAATACCTGAAAGGCTTCTGCGACTATGCAAAGCCTCTCCTCGGTGCGATCACGATCACCCACAGGGAAGAACGTTTCTGCTTTACGATTCCGGAAGAAGGAACCGAAGCTGTCCATCAGCTTCCCCTTCACAACGATTTCCTTCCATGTCTGCTCCACACCGTCTCACAGCACGGCTGTACCATGAATGATGTTCTTGCCGTCTTTCAGGACACTCCCTACACGCTATCCGTCCAACAGCTTACGGGAGAAGATTTTGACTGCCTGATTTATTTTCAGGACGACCCTTTTGACAACTACCGCTACTGTTTCAAGCAGGAAGGTGAACATCTCACCTACCACCGCTTCACACCGGAGGACTACCGGGATCTCTGATCCGGTGTCCTCTCTCTAACCCAATCTCGTCACGTTAATCTTCTACATCAAACGCTTCCAGTCCGCGTTTCGCCTCCACTTTGTTATCCCCATGCTTTACAAAGAACATCGTCACAAAGGAACCGGCCACAAAGAGCGCACAATAAGGGAAAAGCACCTTATAGCCTACCCGGTTTAAAAGCGTTCCGGCAAGGATCGGTGTCACGATCTGTGCGGTCATGCTGAACGTGTAATACAGACCGGTAAATTTACCGACATCACTTCCCTTACACATTTCCAGAACCATCGGCAGACTGTTTACATTGATAAAGGCCCAGGCAACACCAAGCAACAGGAAAAGTATGTACAGCGGCCACCGGAAGCTGTCATAGGCACAGGTGTACAGGAAGGCTCCGAAGAAACAGGATGCCAGAAGCAGAACGCCTGACATGATCGTCTTTCTTCTGCCGATCTTGCTGGCCACATATCCGGAAGGAATGTAAGACAAAATAGCGCCTCCGGTTGCAACCGTCATACAGGTAGACGCACTTCCCAGACTCATATTCCACATATGATTTGCATATGTCGTAAACCATGTCTCCACGGCATTGTATCCCATAAACCATAAGGCGATCGACACTAACAGGAAGGTCAGACTTCTCTTAACCTCCTTTGGCACAACTTCCTCGCCTTTTTCATCCTGCTCCATCAGATTGTCTTCCGGATGCTCCTCCTCATAGGCAAGCATCTTATGATTCAGTCCGACCTCATCCACCAGAAAGACAACTACCAGCAGGGACACCAGCATAATACCGGCAACTACCGCAAACAGTGGAAAATAATCCACATGTTCCTTCCCCGCTGTCCTGGAGGTGGAATACATGACACTGGCAACCAAAAGTGCCAGCACTCCCCCGATTGCTCCCATCAGGTTGATCACTGCATTTCCTCTGCTTCGCAACGGTTTGGGCGTCACATCCGGCATCAATGCCACAGCCGGGCTCCGGTAGGTTCCCATTGCCACAAGAAGACATCCCAGAATCACAATAAACAGTATTTCCGTCACAACACTTTTGTTCACAAAGAAAAGATTATCCATAAGCGGAAGCAATAGCATAAAGACCACGGCTGCAAGCGTCCCAAATAAAATAAACGGTTTTCTCTTTCCCATCTTAAGCCTGCATCTGTCCGAAAGTCCTCCAAACAAAGGCAGCAGAAACAGGGCAAGCACATTGTCTGCCGCCATGATCACCCCTGAAATGCTCTCATTCAGATGAAAGGTGTTCGTCAGCATCAAAGGGATCACACTGTTATACATCTGCCAGAATGCACAGATCGACAAAAAAGCAAATCCCACCTTGACTGTCTGTTTTGTGTCCAGTTTCATTCAATAATCCTCACTTTACTGTTGTTAGGCTGCAATCAATTTTTGATCCCATTGTTGCAGCCTTTACAATTATTGTATCATTCTTTATCCATAATTTGTGTAAAAAGAGCCTTTTTTTATGCTCATTTCTTTTATAAATCGACTTCGTTCTTTTTTTGTACTGCTAAAAAGGCTATGTGAACATATAACCCATTCACATAGCCTTTTATTATTAACTCTATATCTGATATCGGGTTCTGATTACATCATTCCGCCCATACCGCCTGCTCCTGCGGGCATAGCCGGTTCGGGTTCTTTGATGTTTGCAACAACGGATTCCGTTGTCAGCAATGTAGATGCAACACTGTTTGCATTCTGCAAAGCGCTTCTGGTAACCTTTGCGGGATCCAGAATACCGGCATCCACCATGTTCACATACTGCTCTTTCAGTGCATCAAAGCCCATGCCAACCTCGGACTCTCTTACCTTATTAATGATAACGGAACCTTCCAGACCTGCATTTGCTGCGATGTGGAACAAAGGTGCCTCCAATGCCTTCAAAACGATCTGTGCTCCTGTCTTCTCATCACCTTCCAAAATATCAGCCAGTTTGGCAACTTCCTTAGATGCGTGGATGTATGCAGATCCACCACCGGAAATGATACCTTCCTCTACAGCTGCTCTGGTAGCTGCAAGAGCATCCTCCAGACGAAGCTTAGCTTCCTTCATCTCTGTCTCGGTTGCTGCACCTACACGGATAACGGCAACACCGCCTGCCAGTTTAGCAAGTCTTTCCTGTAATTTCTCTCTGTCGAAATCAGATGTTGTCTCCTCGATCTGTTTCTTGATCTGTCCGATTCTTGCCTGAATAGCTGCCTTATCGCCTTCACCATCAACGATAACCGTATTCTCCTTCTGTACCTTAACAGATTTTGCACGGCCAAGCTGATCCATAGTTGCATCTTTCAATTCGAGGCCAAGCTCAGAGCTGATGACCTGACCACCTGTAAGGATTGCGATATCCTCCAGCATAGCCTTTCTTCTGTCGCCGTAACCAGGTGCTTTAACAGCAACTACATTGAAGGTACCACGCAGTTTATTTACGATCAGAGTAGTAAGAGCTTCGCCCTCTACATCCTCTGCAATAATGAGCAGTTTGGATCCGGACTGTACGATCTGCTCCAGAATCGGAAGAATCTCCTGAATATTGGAAATCTTCTTATCTGTGATCAGGATATACGGATTGTCAAGAACTGCCTCCATCTTATCCATATCAGTAGCCATATATGCGGAGATATATCCTCTGTCAAACTGCATACCTTCTACCAGGTCCAGTTCTGTCATCATGGTCTTGCTCTCTTCGATCGTGATAACACCATCACCGGATACCTTCTCCATAGCGTCTGCTACTAACTGTCCTACCTCTTCATCTCCTGCGGAGATTGCAGCTACTCTTGCGATATGCTCCTTGCCGTTTACCTTAGAGCTCATCTTCTGGATAGCTTCTACAGCGGTATCGGTTGCTTTCTTCATACCCTTTCTTAAGATGATCGGGTTAGCGCCTGCTGCAAGGTTCTTCATACCTGCATTTACCATTGCCTGTGCAAGTACGGTAGCGGTTGTTGTACCATCACCTGCTACATCATTTGTCTTTGTTGCTACTTCCTTTACAAGCTGTGCTCCCATGTTCTCAAAAGGATCTTCCAGTTCGATCTCTTTTGCGATCGTCACACCATCATTTGTGATAAGTGGAGCTCCGTAGGACTTATCAAGAACTACGTTTCTTCCTTTCGGTCCAAGGGTCACTCTTACGGTATCTGCTAACTGATTTACACCAGCCTCCAGGGCTGCTCTGGCTTCTGCGCCATATTTAATTTCTTTTGCCATAATCTTTTTCCTCCTGAATTATGATTATCCACGGAACTGTTCTTCCGCGAATCTGTTTTCATTTCAAAATGGTATCAAAGTCTTACTCGATAACTGCAAGAATATCACTCTGTTTTACGATGATATATTCATCCTCATCCAGCTTTACTTCTGTTCCTGAATATTTGGAGTAAATGACCTGATCGCCAACCTTTACTTCCATCTTAACTTCTTTGCCATCTACTACTCCGCCGGGGCCTACTGCGATTACTTCAGCCTGCTGCGGCTTCTCTTTATTCTGACCCGGTAATACGATTCCGGATTTTGTAGTCTCTTCTGCAACTAACTGTTTTAATACAACTCTGTCTCCAAGTGGTGTCAACTTCATGATAACTGCCTCCTTATAGTAATATTAATGGAATTCTTTTATCTGTTAGCACTCAATATAGACGAGTGCTAATCACTAAAACTTATATTAGCTTTATATGCCCCGCATTGCAAATTGTATTATAGTCAAATAAGTTTTATTATCTTTTATTTTCTCTTCTTTTCTTATGTTTCCTCCGTTTTTCTTGCTCAAACACATATCTTGGGATTTAATACTTTTTTTATATTTTATATGGCGAAGTAACCACATGAGCAAAAAACAGCCTTGAAAAGGCGATTTTGCGAATGGGGTTCTGAATAGACATATATCATTCTATATAGATGCAAAAAGAGCCAACCTCCCGGTTGACTCTTCTCTCTCTATCATCTTTCATGTAATCCATGTGCAAGGCGTTCCTGATAACCCGGTGCATTCTTGATTTCAAACTTGTTGTTGAACATCTCGTACTCTGCATCCGGCAGCTTCTCCGGCAGCTTCTCTTCCACATTGGTTTTGTAGACAATTCCACAGGCTACGGACGGTGCCAGAATCGGATCCTCATATTGCAGACATCCCTCCTGCAGCCTTCTGCAATAATCCTCAGCCTCATCCTGTTCTGCCATCGGGATCAGGACAGCAAACACATCTCCATCCACACGTCCTATGATGTAATCCGGCTTTGCTTCCTGTCTGATCAGACCAGCAACCGTACTGATCAGTCGGTCACTCTCCTCGTCTCCAAAATGATCATTGACAAATTTCCAGTCATTAATATTGATATTGATCACTGCTACCGGGACAATCTCGGCCCTGTCCAGGACCTTCATTCTTCCCTCAAAATACAGCTTGTGATAAACTCCGGTGAGTGTATCCTCTTTCTCACCTCTGGCCGTCTGGATATGTTGTACGCCAACCTTATCTTCCAGTTCATCCATATAAATAGAAGTCTCCGTATGTAAGTAGGCTTCCTCTCCCCAGTGGGAAAGAGTGTCTGCCAGCCCGTCCATCAGACGTTCCACAACTGCCTTTTTCTCATCCGGCACTGCATCCTCTTTCACATAAAGATGTGCGATCGTTCTTCCGTACACCTTGATCTTACGCCCGGGCTCTCCTACGACATCCGGAGTAAATCCTGCAAAGCTGCCCACGGAAATCACCTTTTCTCCATGTCGCTCCGTAAGAAGCATCTCAACCTGTGCCAGTTCCGCAACTGCCTTACATAACTCCTGCAACGTATCCAGTGAATACAGATTTTCCATCCCATAATTTCTTATGTTTTCTTTGATTCTTTTTTCAAAAGGAACTGCCTTATAATCCATACTCTGTACCTTCCCTATCCCCATTTGTGTAATCAATGAACATAGATTTAGTATAACTTTTTTTGGATTGTTTGTCTATATTGGCAGGCGGTTTTGTCAGACAGTTTTTCTACTCTGTCACCATATATACATCCACTGTCCAGTCCTTGTTATATACCTCCAGAACGGTGCCGATACATCGGATTTCATGCTCCTGCGCATAGTTCTGAAGTTCAATATGAGCCTCTTTCACTCTGGAAAAACCTTTTGTAAAACACAGGTGCAGACATCTTTCATACGTCTGCGTTCCTTCATCTTCCAACGCTTCCCCGGTACTACTCACCGGCAGATACGTCGTCATTGTAAAGTTGCCATCATCTTTCATAAGTCCGGTATATTTTACAAAATGGGCTCCCTCAGGAACCAGATTTTCGCGGGCTGCTCTCTCATACAGCTTTCCCACCGATATTCCAAGATTTTCTCTCTCCACATTCTCCTGTATGGAAATGCACTCTTTTCTGTAAAAAGGAACGATGTCAATTTCGGTTCTCTCTCCGTCCTCTTCTTTCTTTGCCTGCGTCATAGTCCTTACTGTCTCCCGGATCGAGCGCGTCTGGTCATCCAGCTCCTGAAGCCTGCTTTTTATAGCCTCTTCCTCATTCAGCTTTCCCTCCAGCACCTGTCTTATTTCCATCAGGGAAAATCCGATTTTCCGATATGCCTTGATCTTCTCCAGATCGGCAAGCTGCTGCGGTGTATAATAATGATATCCATTTTCCTCGTTCACACAGGGCGGTACCAGTATTCCGGCTTCCTCATAAAGCCTGAGAGCCTTACGTCCCACATTTCCGATCACTGCAAACTGGCCTCTCGTATACATTATTTTGACACCTTCTTTCTCTTGACACGCCCTAGCATGGGCAAAAATCCAATGTGCATAAATACAATATCATACAGGGCATAATGCGTAAACACCTGATAACCGTCACGTTTGGCAAAGTGTTGTGCCGCGCTTGCCAGGTACTCTGCACAATCATTGTTTAAAAGCTTACCAATATGATAATCTGCAGCTGCCGGGTCTCCCATGTGTCCATATTCTCCCATAGCAAGCCTCTGCCGCTTTTTGGATATCATATCTCTCTCACTTATTTGGGATTTGGGGAGATGTTCAATTCCATCTCTTACATAGTCTTTGTCAAACGCCTGCATACAGGAGGTTTCTACCCATCCGGCATGAAAGTCATCCGGATGACTCTCCTCGTATTTCTGAAGCTCCGCCGGCTGCTTTTGCACTACGCTCTTTCCAGAATCAAAAAAGGCTCCCATCGGCGCTATCGCTATCTCTCCATACCTTCTGTTGACGCTGCGCACCGCCTTTTCAACCGCGATCTGGTGCTCCGGATCAGCATGGGAGGCTACAACTACCACATTTCGAAATCCCATACAAGCCAAACTTTCAAGCAGTTCTCTTACCACCTTACATACCGTGCGCATCGGAAAATGGATACATCCATAAAATGAATTTACCGAAGCTGCCGCAATGGGAAATGCAGGCAGAAAGTAACAGCGATATTCTGTTGCCTGCTCCAGAATTTCCATCGCACCCCCGGACCAGTTCTCCCCCTCTATCAGATCTGTCGCAAGTGGCAGATGTACCCCATGCTCTTCAATCGGTGCAACCGTTACAAAGAGAATACTTTTGTCCTTGTCGATCCCCGCAACTTCCTTCCATGTCATCAAACTCAAATCCTGCATGTTCTTTTCCTCCTTTTCTTTTCAATAAGGAGAATAAGCCCGGCCCCTCGGGCCAGGTCAAACACAAAACACGCAATATTTTAAATTTGCTGTTTTTCCTTATCCAGAAGTCTACAAGATGACAATCCGTTCCAGACAGTCATGTGCCGCCCCCATTTTCAGTTCTGTCACAAAATCCCTGATATCACAGGAAAGATATTCTTCGATGTGTCTCCACATTTCCGGTTCCGATTTATCTTTCGACTCTTCTTTTTCAGACTTCCTGTCAAGACCACTAACCAGAAAAAGAAGCTGTTTCCTGAGATTCTCCTCCGTATTCTGCTCTATCAACTCCTGCAATTTTACATAATCTGCCTCCACACTTGTCTCTCCAAGGCGCTTCTTGATCAGGATACATCCCAAAAGATGTCGTAGAACAATCCTCCCCAGATTAAAAAACTGTGACTGGTAATCCTTCTGAAAGCGTATCAATATGCCTTTCACATATTCCTCAGGAAACCGCCGCAAAAAGTTCTGTTCTGCTGCAATCGCATTCAGATACTGCTCGATTGCCAGAATTCCCGTCACTTCGGAAGCCTTCGAAAGCACCGGATAATCCATGGTGATAATCGTCTCCTGCGGTGCATATTTCTGATCGTAACGTTCCAGAAAACCCGGCAGCGCCATTCCGAAAGTATCCCGCAGATTCCGGTTTCCATAATCCCGGAACGTACTGCACAATGTGTGATATCTCTCCTTCATCTCCTGCATCCTGCGGGTCAGAAGTTCCTGTCCTATCCTCCATGCCTCTGTCGCCTCCGGTTTCTTTCCACCGACAAGATTTCCCTCTTTCTCATAAATATAAATCGTATACCGGATTCCTTCCATAAGGTGTCTGGCACGTTCATAACTGACAGAACTGCTCTCACCGGAGGTAAATTTTCGCGTCAGGACTGCAAGCACCGGCAAAAGTTCTTCCATCCCGTACAGTCCTGTCTGCAATATTTCTTCATTCCGGTCCTGTTTCGTCTGCTCATTATCTTCTACATATATTTCTTCCTCTTTAGGCATCTCTGTGATCCTCTCGGTATCTTCCGATATATTTGCGCGTTGTTCTTCGGATCTTTCGCGCAAATTCATCCAACACCGTATCTTCCAGATAATCCAGTGATCCCTCCACCTCGTCAAATTTCTCTCTCATAAATTCCAGCAGTTCGTCGTCCGTCAATTCGTCCATCGACTCATTCTTGTACAGGTAAAAGATTTCCTGTAATCTTCCAAGCGTCTGCGCGTAGTCTTCCGGCTCAATGTAAGCAGAATCACAGAATGCCCTTGTAAGCTTTGCTAAAATGCTTTCCCCAAATTCAATTCTCTGTTCTTCCCGCAAAGTCTCCCTCTTTCTGCTTACAAGCTCCGCAGCCTCTTCCTGTGAAAGAACCATCCCAAACTTTCCGGTATATTCATTTTCCTGCATTACCTGTGCAATCTGGTTTTGTTCACTCATCTTTAACAGCATTTCGTCCATTCGCTCTGCCACCTTTCCCTCACACTCTTTGTTCCGCTCACAATCTCTTATAACAGTCTTTCTATGATTGACTGTCTGGTGATTATAACGCTGTACAAAAAGAAGTAACAGACTTGACTTTTTAACGTTTTTGTGGTAATATATAAGCAAAATTAAACAGTATTTTTTTGTAATGCAAAAGGGAACTGTGTTTACATACAGTTCCCTTAATTCTTATTTTACCGGAAAACATACTTCCGTTACATATTCATCCGGATTCTGTGTCTGGGCAGGACCCACATGATAAATATTAAACATCGGGCCATCCACAGAATAACCATTATCCTTCATCCAGGAAGCAACGGTAGCTGTAACATCGTTCATCTGCTCCTTTCTTAACCTCTTTCGGGTTGAATCGAGCAAGCTCAGTTTGTACTTCGTCTGTCTGGAAAGTTCCTCCAGTTCCTCCTGCCTTTCCACTAAAAAGGCATCCAGTTTTTCTTTATCATCGTAAATTTCCAGAATTTTAATTATATCAGCCAGGGCAAAACCCATATTTTTCAGTGCTGTAATTCTCGCAATGATAAATAACTGTTTCTCATGGTAATAACGGTAGCCTGTAAAATCATCAATTTCAGCAGGTTTTAACAATCCGATATCATCATAGTGACGAAGCATCCTGATGCTCACTCTGGATAGTTTTGAAAATTCTCCAATTCGTAACATAATATACACCTCCATGGAAGTCCTTTTCTTGAGCTCACTACAACGATAATCCCTACCATAATGTGAGAGTCAACACTTATTTATATGAGTATCAAAAAAGAGAACCGACCGTGTTTATCACAGAGTGCGATTCTCTTTTCTTCTCAATATCTCATTCGATTATGCAGAAATTGTTAATTCAATTATGCATTAACAATCTTACCGAAATCAGGCTTCAGAGCTGCGCCACCGATCAGACCTCCATCGATGTCATCCTTGGAAAGAAGCTCTGCTGCATTTCCTGCATTCATAGATCCGCCGTACTGGATACGAACTGCATCAGCTGTTGCTACATCGTACATATCTGCAATAACCTCACGGATCATCTTACATACTTCCTGTGCCTGATCTGCTGTAGCTGTCTCGCCTGTTCCGATAGCCCAGATAGGCTCGTAAGCAATAACAAGCTCTTTCACCTGATCTGCTGTTACGTCTGTAAGATCCCATTTGATCTGTCTTGCAATCCATTCCTTATATGTGCCCGCCTTACGAAGTGCTAAAGACTCGCCACAGCAAAGGATCGGCTTAAGACCTGCTGCAAATGCTTTCTTAACCTTTGCATTGATCAGAATATCATTCTCACCAAAGATATCTCTTCTCTCGGAATGTCCGATGATGATATACTCAACACCAGCCTCTTTCAGCATAGGAGCAGAGATTTCACCTGTGAAAGCACCCTTGTCCTCAATGTAGAAGTTCTCAGCACCCAGCTTAACGTTTGTGCCCTTAATTGCCTCTGCTACAGGTACAATATCGATAGCCGGTACACAGTAAACTACGTCAACTGCATCATTTTTTACAAGATCCTTAAGGGTTGCGCAAAGCTCAACAGCCTGTGAAGGAGTCATGTTCATTTTCCAGTTACCAGCAATAATTCTTTTTCTTGCCATGATTATATCTCCTTAATATTCTTATTTCTTTGTACTTTTTTATTTATCATCAGCAGCGTATACGCCCGGAAGCTCTTTGCCCTCCAGGAATTCAAGGGATGCACCACCACCTGTGGAGATGTGGCTCATCTTATCAGCAAAACCTAACTGGTTAACAGCCGCTGCGGAATCACCACCACCAATGATTGTAGTTGCCTCTGTCTCAGCCAGAGCCTTTGCTACCGCGATTGTTCCTTTTGCAAGAACAGGGTTCTCAAATACACCCATCGGTCCGTTCCATACAACAGTCTTAGCGGACTTAACAGCATCTGCATACAGAGCAGCTGTCTTTGTTCCGATATCAAGACCTTCCATATCAGCCGGGATCTTGTCTGCATCAACAACCTTTACGTCGATCTCAGCATCGATCGGGTTCGGGAACTCAGCAGCAATCGTTGTATCAACAGGAAGAAGCAGCTTCTTGCCAAGCTTCTCAGCCTTAGCCATCATCTCTTTACAGTAATCAAGCTTCTCATCGTCTACAAGAGACTTACCAATTTCATACCCCTGTGCTTTCAGGAAAGTAAATGCCATACCACCACCGATGATGAGGGTATCACACTTCTCAAGAAGGTTGTTGATAACGTTAAGCTTATCAGCTACCTTTGCACCACCAAGAATTGCAACAAAAGGTCTTACCGGATTCTCTACTGCATTGCCCAGGAAGTCGATTTCCTTCTGCATAAGGTATCCAACTGCATTGTTGCCGCCTTTTTCTCTGATATACTTGGTTACAACTGCTACAGAAGCATGTGCTCTGTGAGCGGAACCAAATGCATCACATACATAATCATCAGCCAGATCAGCAAGCTCTTTTGCAAAAGCCTCTCCTGCCTCTGACGGCTTTGTCTCCTCTTTACCACGGAAACGGGTATTCTGAAGAAGAACTACATCTCCCTCTTTCATAGCTGCAACTGCTGCAGTAGCAGCTTCACCGGTTACATTGTAGTCAGCTACGAAGTTAACAGGCTGTCCAAGCTTCTCGGAAAGTCTCTCAGCAACAGGTGCAAGAGATTCACCCTCGTTAGGGCCATTCTTAACTTTTCCAAGGTGAGAGCAAAGGATTACCTTGCCACCGTCTGCAATCAGCTTCTTAATAGTAGGAAGTGCTGCAACGATACGTGTCTCATCTGTGATCTTTCCATCCTTTAACGGAACGTTGAAATCACATCTGACAAGTACACGTTTGCCTTTAACGTTAATATCATCTACGGTTTTTTTGTTTAATGACATTTTTATGTCCTCCTATATTATATTTACTATCCTTGTAACTTTTCTTTTAGAAAAATAGAGACCCGGCCCAACGGCCGAGCCTCTTAATTTGCTCTAAATTATGCTAACTCAGAGAAGTATTTGATTGTACGAACCATCTGAGATGTGTAGCTGTTCTCATTGTCATACCAGGAAACAACCTGTACTAAGTTGTCCTCGCCTACCATTGTCTGTGTAGCGTCGAAGATAGAACCATATGTGCTTCCAACGATATCGGAAGATACGATCTCATCCTCATTGTATCCGAAGGACTCTGTAGAAGCTGCCTTCATAGCTGCGTTGATCTCTTCCTTTGTTACGGACTTCTCAACAGTTGCTACAAGGATTGTTGTAGAACCTGTAGGAGTAGGAACACGCTGTGCGGAACCGATCAGCTTGCCATTCAGTTCAGGAATTACAAGGCCGATAGCCTTTGCAGCACCTGTGCTGTTAGGAACGATATTTACAGCACCTGCACGAGATCTTCTAAGGTCACCCTTTCTCTGAGGACCATCAAGGATCATCTGGTCACCTGTGTAAGCATGAATTGTGCTCATGATACCAGACTTGATACCTGCTAAATCATTCAGAGCCTTAGCCATAGGAGCTAAGCAGTTTGTTGTACAGGAAGCTGCTGAAATAATTGTATCAGAAGCCTTCAGTGTCTTATGGTTTACATTGTATACAATAGTGGGAAGATCATTTCCTGCAGGAGCAGAGATAACAACCTTTCTTGCACCAGCATTGATGTGTGCCTGTGCTTTCTCCTTGCTTGTGTAGAAGCCGGAGCACTCCAGAACTACGTCAACCTTTAACTCGCCCCAAGGACAGTTGTTTGCATCGGGCTCTTTGTAAATCTTAAGAGTCTTGCCATCAACTGTGATGGTGTCCTCACCAGCGGATACTGTATCAGCCAGTGCATATTTACCCTGAGAAGAATCATACTTCAACAGATGTGCAAGCATCTTCGGGCTTGTCAAGTCATTGATTGCTACTACTTCATAACCCTCTGCACCAAACATCTGTCTGAATGCAAGACGACCGATACGGCCAAAACCATTAATTGCTACTCTTACTGCCATTTTTTAGTTCCTCCTAAATAATGTTTTTTATATAATTTTATCCTCTCATAAGTATATAAGATTGATAAAATTTTGTCAGCACAATTATTCTACCTAATTTGTCCTGAAAATTCAAGACGTAAATCAAAAAATCTTTCCTATATTTTCCCAATTTGCATATTTTCCCAAAAACATTGTCATTTTCCGGGAAATCGACTAGACTTAAAACCAGACGATTTTAATCTGAAAGATGATTCCAGGAGGAAAATATTATGCCCATTTTAGCTGACTACCATATGCACTCTTCTTTTTCCAGTGATTCAAAAACTCCTATGGAGACCATGATCCTGAAGGCGATGCTTCAGGGACTGACATCCATCTGTTTCACCGAGCACAACGACTTTGACTATCCGGCAGCTCCGGACAGCCCGGACGGCAATTTTCTGCTGAATCCGGATTCCTACCTCTATGACCTGCTTCGCTTCCGCGAAAAATACGGCGATCATATCAACATTTTCTTTGGTGTTGAGATTGGACTTCAGCCACATCTGGCCCTGAAGAATACCGACTTCGCCAAGGCACACGATTATGATTTCATCATCGCTTCGTCTCATATCTGTAACGGAAAAGACCCCTACTACCCCGCCTTTTTCGAGGGGCGTTCCTGTGAGGATGCCTACCGGGAATATTTTGAATCAATTCTGGAAAATCTCAACGTTTTCAGCGATTTTGATGTTTACGGTCATCTTGACTACGTGGTCCGCTACAGTCCAAAGCGTGATGAAGGTTATTCCTACGAAACCTTCCGCGGGCTTCTGGACGAAATTTTGCAGAAGATCATTTCTATGGAAAAGGGGATCGAGATCAACACCTCCGCTCTTGCTGCCGGAATGTCGGAGACCAACCCCTGCATGGCTGTCCTGAAACGCTACCGGGAGCTTGGCGGAGAGATCATTACCGTCGGATCAGATGCACATGTTCCCTCCCGCATTGCCTACAAATTTGACCGTGCTGCTGAGATTCTGAAGGAATGCGGTTTCCAATACTATACTACCTTTGACCACCGTAAGCCTTCCTTCCAAAAACTCTAATTCCTGTTCATTTTGTTCATAGCTGGGCAATCAACTTCTGAAAAAGGAGATGACTGCCCTCCTTTTTTGCATTGCCCTCCAGAAAAACAATCCGGTTCTGATAATCCGGCACAACCCTCATAATTGCCTTTCTCGCATTTCCTTCCTGACTGCTGTTGACGCAGATAATGTAGTCTCCTTCTTTTTCTTCCCGGAATGCTTTCCGTTCCTGCTTTCTCTTATCCTCCTGCTCCTCTCCCTCCAACGGGATCATTCCCGCTCCCAGAACCGGGAAACTTCTCTTGAATTTAATAAAAAAGGAAATTCCCTCCCGGAAAAATACTTTCTTGATCCGCTCCTTGGTTGCAAGATCATATACTTCACAAAGCTCTATCTCGTTATTTACTTTTACTTTTGTCAGTTTCGATTCTACCATCGTTTTCTCCTCCGCGACTGCTTCCGTACTGCCGGATTCGCTTTCGGCAACCCATGCCCTCCTGATCGGGCGTTTGTATTTGTTCTGAGTTACACATTATCATGGTCTCTTCCAAATGTCGTGAAGGAAATAAGGAGATTTTCTTAATATTTTCTTATGATATTTCCACCTCCGAGCACATATCCGTCCTCATAAAAGACAACGGCCTGTCCCGGTGTGATGGCACGAACCGGCTTTTCAAAGGTACATTTGATCTGGTCCTCTTCCACCTTTTCTATGCGGCACCATTCCCCGCTGTGGGCATACCGGATCTTTGCAAGCACTCTTCTTGGCTCCGTCAGATCCTCCATTCCCATATAGTTGATCTGATCACAGTACAGGGTATCTGCAAATACGTCTTCGGCCTCCCCGATCACAACCTCATTGGTCTCCGGTCTGATCTCCGTGACAAAAACAGGATGTCCCATCGCCAGATTCAGTCCCTTTCTCTGTCCGATCGTATAATGCGTGATCCCAAGATGCTTTCCGAGCACTTCCCCGTCTGCAGTGACAAAGCACCCCGGTGCCGGAACTCTTTTGCCAGCCTCCCGGTCTATAAATGCCGCATAGTCATGATCCGGTATAAAACAGATCTCCTGACTGTCCGGTTTGTGTGCCACCGGCAGGCCTGCCTCGTCCGCTATGGCGCGGATCTGATCCTTCGTATATTCACCGACCGGCATCAGCGTATGGGAAAGCTGTTCCTGCGTGAGATTATACAGGGCGTAGGTCTGATCCTTTCTTGCTGTTACCGAATTTTGGATCGCATATCTGTCGTTTGCAAGCTGTGCGATTCTGGCATAATGACCGGTTGCAATGTAGTCGGCTCCGATCTCCAGACTTCTTTTCAGCATAGATTCCCACTTCACATACCGGTTGCAGGCAATGCATGGGTTGGGCGTTCTTCCCCGCAGATATTCTTCCACAAAGTAATCCATAACCTTGCATTTAAATTCCTGCTTAAAATTCATAACATAATATGGAATATCAAGTCTCTGCGCAACTCTCCTCGCGTCATCTACCGCACTCAGTCCACAGCAGCCGCCGTTTTCCTCCTGCGTCTGCCTCTCCTCATCCTGCCAGATCTGCATGGTGACTCCTATCACTTCATATCCCTGTTCCTTCAACAGATATGCCGCAACGGAGGAATCCACCCCGCCCGACATTCCGACTACAACTTTCTTTTTCACATTCATCCTCTTTTCCGCCTGTTTTACTTTTGTTCTCTTTCCCTTCCCTCACGCATAAAGATTATCATATATGCTTTGGGAATGGTGAACGATGAAACCTAGAAATCCTCTGATAACCGGAACGATCATTCTGACTCTCACAGGACTGGTCAGCCGTCTGATCGGCTTTTTCTATCGTATTTTTCTGTCAAATGTTTTCGGTGCCGAGGGCATGGGTATTTATCAGCTTATCGCACCCGTTCTCGCCCTGTCCTTCGCGCTTACCGTCTCCGGCATCCAGACTGCGATCTCCAAATATGTGGCCAGCGAAACCTCCACAAAGGATTATCATACCTCGTTCCGTACCCTCCTTGTCGGTTTTACCCTGGCTATGGCACTGTCTGTCCTGTGTGCCTTTTCCATCTATCTTTTTTCCGCGCAGATCGCGGAAGTCTTTCTTTTAGAAAAAAGAACAGCACCCCTGCTCCGTATTATTGCCCTTTCTATCCCCATGGCAACCGTTCATTCCTGCATTAACGGCTATTTTTATGGAATACGCCAGACTGCTATCCCTGCCATTTCCCAGCTTGCTGAACAGATCTGCCGTGTCGGCTCCGTCTATCTGATCTATTTTTTCTGTAGCCAACAAGGGATGCAGCCAACGATCAGCTTTGCCGTAGTGGGTCTTGTCATCGGGGAAAGTGCTTCTATGATCGTATCTCTGATCGCGATCTTTGCAAGGGCTCACCATGTTTTTCCAAGTAAACAGGCCATTCCCGCCCTTGTTCAGAGACAGCAGCTTCGCTCGCATACGGCAGCCTCGATGCCGCAATACCTTGAAATTACCAGAAAGCTGCTTGCGCTTTCCATTCCGCTTGCCGCCAACCGTATCATTCTCAATCTGCTCCAGAGCATAGAAGCCATCTATATCCCAAACCGGCTGATGCTGTTTGGACTCAGCAATGCCGATGCCCTCGGGGTCTACGGAGTGCTCACCGGAATGAGCCTTCCACTGATCCTGTTTCCGTCTGCCATCACCAATTCCATTTCGGTTCTGCTCCTCCCGGTTGTTGCAGAGGCCGATGACAATGGTAACCATCACACCATTACCCGGGCCATCCTGCAGTCCTTCCGGTACTGTCTGCTCCTTGGCTTCGCCTGTACGGCTTTCTTTCTCCTTTTCGGGCGATTGGCAGGCCGTATCCTGTTCCACTCAGAACTTGCCGGTGATTTTATCATCACGCTCTGCTTTATCTGCCCGTTCCTGTACCTTGCCAGCACCCTGGGCAGTATCCTGAACGGACTTGGCAAAACCACCCTCACCTTCCTGTACAGTGTACTCAGTCTTCTCCTGCGCCTTGTGTTTGTCTTCTTTGCAATTCCTGTCTATGGAATTAAAGGATATCTTTGGGGAATGCTCGCAAGTCAGATTTTGCAGACTGTTCTGTGCACGATTTCCGCTCTTGCGATTCCAAAATCAATATACTATAATAAATGTGTTTTTGCCAGCCATTTTAGAGGCCGCGCCAGAAACAAATAACAAACAATAACCTAAGAGGAGTTAATGAAATGTCTTTTCGATATGTAGCTACCCTTCCGACTCCGGAAGAAATCCGCAAACGCTTTCCGGTTCCGGCGCGTCTGGCAGCCTTAAAGGCGCAGCGTGATGCCGAGATAAGTGATGTGCTCACCGGCAAAAGCAATAAATTTCTGGTCATTATCGGTCCCTGTTCAGCCGACAACGAAACGGCTGTCTGCGACTATGTAAGCCGTCTCACCAAGGTCAATGAAAAGGTGAAGGACAAGCTGATCCTGATCCCCCGTATTTATACCAACAAACCCCGTACTACCGGGGAGGGCTATAAGGGCATTGTCAGCCAGCCCGATCCCGAAAAAAAACCTGACTTTACCAGCGGTCTGATCGCCATGCGTAAAATGCACATTCATGCAATGGAAGAATCTGAGCTGACCGCTGCAGACGAGATGCTTTACCCGGACAACTGGGGCTACGTGGAAGATATCCTTTCCTATGTTGCCATCGGTGCCCGTTCCGTAGAGGATCAGCAGCATCGTATGACCGTCAGCGGATTTGATGTTCCGGCCGGTATGAAAAATCCGACCAGCGGTACTCTTTCCGTCATGCTGAATTCCATCTATGCAGCCCAGCATCCCCACTCCTTCATTTATCGGGGTGATGAGGTTGCCACCACCGGAAACCTGCTTGCACACGCCGTACTTCGCGGCTCTGTCAACAAGCATGGTCGCAGTCTTCCGAACTATCACTACGAAGACCTTGCTACTCTGTATGATCTATATCAGCATATGGAATTGCAAAATCCGGCCTGCATTATTGATGCAAACCACAATAACTCCAACAAACAGTTTGCACAGCAGATTCGTATTGTCAAAGAGGTTCTGCACAGCCGCAGGCTTAATCACGATATCTGCCAGCTGGTAAAGGGAGTTATGGTTGAAAGTTATATCGAAGAAGGAAGTCAGAAGATCGGAGAAGGTATCTACGGCAAATCTATCACAGATCCCTGCCTCGGATGGGAAGACTCCGAAAGACTGATCTATGATATTGCAGAATTAATCTAACAAAAAAGTTTGGTCGTAAGACCAAACTTTTTTATCCCCTTGGGTGTGCCTTCGCATAGACATCACGAATATGATTATAATTCAGGTTCGCATAAATCTGGGTCGTCGATATGTCCGAATGACCAAGCATTTCCTGTACGCTCCTGAGATCCGCTCCATTTTCAACCAGATGGGCTGCAAAGGAATGTCTGAGCGTATGCGGTGTGATATCCGCCTGGATATCTGCCTTCTTCGCATAGTACTTGATCAGCTTCCAAAAACCCTGTCTGCTCATAGGCTGACCGGAACAGTTGACAAACAGTGCATCCGCTTTCTGATCCGCAAGCATATCTGCCCGTGTGCCATCCAGATACCTTGTGAGGGCCGCTCTTGCCTCATGTCCAAATGGTATCGCTCTCTCCTTATGCCTGTCATGGCAGATGATAACGTTTGTCCTCATATTGACATCCGTAATCTTCAGATTGATCAGTTCCGATACCCGGATACCGGTTGCATAGAGAAGCTCCAGCATCGCCTTATCACGAATCTCTTTCTCAGAACTTCCGCAAGGCTGCTCTAACAGCTTTACCACGTCCTCCGGAGACATGATTTCCGGAATCTTTTTCTCAATATGTGGAGCCTTCAACGGAGCTGAGACATCCTCCTCGACAAGCTTTTCCTGCACCAGATAATGATAAAATGCCTTGATAGACGCAATATTTCTGGAAATCGTTGCGGTCGCAAGCTTACTGTCTGTCAGGAACTGAACATATCCTTCCAAATCCTGCTCTGAAATCCCGGTTACTTCCTGAACTCCCCTTGCCTGCATAAAAACAGCTACTTTTTCAAGGTCTCTTTTATAGGACATTTCTGTATTTTTCGAGGTATCTTTTACGTTATGTAAATATACGATAAATGCGTTGATCTCATTTTCCATGAAAGCGGAAACCCTTCCCGTACACTTGTATTTATGTAAATCTTTTTTTCGTCTGAATATCATTATAATCAGAAATTTCCAGAAAAGCAAATGTATTTTTCCCTTGATTTTTGGGCATTCTCCGGTATTTTTATATGAAACACAACATATCGTCAGATTTTATAATTATGTCTACTACATATAGCTGATTATATTTTCAACAAATTATATTTAAGACTGCTCCCATCATCTTAGGGTTTACATAACTTTCAACTATGCACCCTGCTGTAATAAATAAGAGAATTAAAAACACACGAACCAGCTTTTTCATCCAGATATTTCTCCATTCGCCCGGTATCAAACCGGCCGAAAGACTTCTGATTCCATATAGTAGCTGGTTACACTCTGTTCCAAAGCAAAACAAAAGAAAAAAGCCCGGCACGAAAAGCAGGCTCTGCGGCAGAATGCCCGCAAGAACCAGCATAAGTCCCCTGATGCCATACCGGATCACCGCCACAGAAAGAAGACAGCCCGTTGAAAGTCCGGCATAGACCAGAAACGCACCGATTGCCACTCCTCCAACCATTGTTGTCGACAAAAGAAGAAGTATTCCTACACATAAAATGCGGCTTTTCAAAACATAGGGAAACAGGCTGTCACTGTTAGAGATACTCCTCTGCATCCGGGTAACCATCTCTATATTCAGCAGACCATCCTCCGTGATCCAATGCTCCTGACCGATATTGACGATCAGAATTCCAAGGATCAGACCAACCATAAACAGATAAACGAAATAGCAGCCTCTTTTTCCAATTCCCAACCGTTCTCCGATCATCGTATCACCTTCCCTCATCCATACGACTATATATATGTCATTAGCCTGCTGGACATTCCTGGATCGCTTCTATAAAATACCGTAATCAAAAAATCGGCATAGCCGGATTTCTCCAGACTATGCCGCATTCATCTTACAAATATTTGTTTTTATAGGCCAGGATCGCCGCCACTGTTTTGCTGTCCTGAATCTTGCAATCGTAGATCATCTGTAGTAACTCTTCTACATCATGGGCTTCCACATCCAGATATTCATCCTCATCCAGATGCTGTTTGCTCCGTTTCAGATCCGTCGCCACATATACGTCAATCTTCTCATTGCAGAAGGCAACCGTCGTTCTCAGGGATAACAAAAGTTCCATCTTCCCGGCTGCATAACCGGTCTCCTCCTCCAGTTCTCTGGCTGCGGCTACATCTGTGGGCTCTTCTTCTCCATTCAGTCCGCCTGCCGGAATTTCCAACGTTTCCCGATCCAACGCGTTGCGGTACTGCCTTACCATCAAAAGCTTTCCATCCTCTTTGACAGCAACTACCGCTGCTGCTCCCTTATGCTTGATAAAATCCCATTTAGCAATGTTGCCATTCGGAATTTTGATCGTATCCTGATAGTAATCTATAATTGCACCCTTGTGTATCAGCTCACGATTTAAACGTTCATACTCTGCCATGTCCTACCGTCCTCTCTTTCTGTTCTCGCCGGTCTTATGCCATATCCTGCAAAAGCTTATCAATACTAACCAGCTTTACACACAGAACAAACAAATCTGTTGCCTCGGCCATCTCTTCGGGAGTCGGGAAAGAAGGTGCAATTCGAATATTTTTATCCTGCGGGTCCTTTCCGTAAGGATAGGTAGCTCCCGCACCGGTAAGCACAACTCCGGCCTCTTTACATTTAGCGACAATAGCCTTGGCACATCCCTCCATAGAATCAAAGGAGATGAAATATCCTCCAAGCGGTCTGGTCCAGTTTCCGATTTCAAGCCCTCCCAGTTCGTTGTCAAGCACGTTTAAGACTGCCTCAAACTTCGGTCTTAAAATAGCGGCATGCTTCTTCATATGTGCAAGCAACCCATTCTTATCTTTAAAATATCTGACATGACGAAGCTGATTAACCTTGTCATAGCTGATTGTCTGTACCGTCATAGACTTTCTCGCATCATCAAGGTTTGCCTTAGATGAAGCCATCGCAGAAATACCGCCACCTGCAAAGCTGACCTT
The DNA here is from genome assembly GCA_934385475.1 of uncultured Lachnospiraceae bacterium. Taxonomy (GTDB): domain Bacteria; phylum Bacillota; class Clostridia; order Lachnospirales; family Lachnospiraceae; genus UBA3282. The sequence continues at coordinate 43,223 of CAKRPS010000008.1, forward strand.
GGAGGTAGAACAGAATTCAAATACCATATCCGGATTGCCCGCCTTCTCGCACTCACTCAGGATCTCCAAAATTTCCGTCTGCTTATCATCGTATAAGTGATGGATTCCATAGGCATTATCCCAGAAGATACGGAAATCCTTCGCTGCCGGCTTTAATGCGGCAAAACGCTTCACAGTTTCATCGGAATAAGAATACCCCTGTGGATTAGAGTATTTCGGCACACACCAGATACCCTTTACAGCTTCATCTTCCGATACATATTTTTCTACCAGATCCATATCCGGGCCGTTCTCGGTCATCGGTATCAGGATCATTTCAATTCCAAAATGCTCTGTAATCTTGAAATGTCTGTCATATCCCGGCACCGGGCAAAGGAATTTCACCTTATCAAGCTTACCCCACGGTGTATTTCCCATAATACCATGTGTTACTGCTCTGGAAACAGTATCATACATAATGGTAAGGCTGGCATTTCCATAGACGATCACATTGTCTGCCGGAACTCCCATCATCTCACCCATCAGTCTCTTGGCCTCCGGGATACCGTCCATAAGTCCATAATTTCTGGTATCAATTCCACTCTCTGTCTTGTAATCCGATTCTGAAGTCAGAACATCCATGATATCTGCTGTCATATTAAGCTGTGCAGGGGTCGGTTTTCCTCTGGACATATCCAGTTTCAATCCCTTTCCCTTGGCATCCTCAAACTGTTTCTCCAATTCTCCTTTTAAAGAAATAAGTTCATCCCTGCTCAGTTCTTTGTAGGCCTTCATAATATTCTCCTCCGTTTTCTTTGTGTACAGGATAAAGGCAGTCATTTCGTTTCTTACACCGCGCATCCTCATATTGAATAATTGTATACAATCATACACTCCAAATATTTTACTACAACCCTTTCGAATACACAAGCCCATAACACAAAAAAACTCTGTGGATTTCTCCACAGAGTTTCTGTACTATTTAGCGTAGTCAATAACACGGCTTTCACGTATTACATTTACTTTAATCTGACCCGGATATTCTAACTCAGCTTCAATCTGCTTTGAAATATCCCTTGCCAGAAGTACCATGTCAGAATCACTGATCTGCTCCGGAACTACCATAACCCGAATCTCTCTACCCGCCTGAATAGCAAAAGATTTGTCAACACCTTTGAAATTGTTTGTAATGTCTTCTAATTGTTTTAATCTGGTTGTATATGTTTCTAACGTCTCTCTTCTTGCTCCCGGTCTTGCAGCGGAGATAGTATCTGCCGCCTGTACCAGACATGCAATCAGAGTCTGTGGCTCTACATCGCCATGATGAGATTCTACCGCATTGATAACGGTAGGTGATTCTTTATATTTTCTACAAAGCTCTACACCCAGCTGAATATGAGATCCTTCCATCTCATGATCAACCGCTTTACCAATATCATGCAGTAAGCCTGCACGTTTGGCCATTCTGATATCAAGCCCCATCTCGGCAGCAAGCAAACCAGAAAGCTGTGCTACTTCAATGGAATGCTTTAACGCATTCTGACCATAACTGGTTCTGAATTTCATCTTACCAAGTAATCTGACAAGTTCCGGATGAATACCATGTACACCAACTTCCAGTGTAGCGGCTTCTCCTTCTTCCTTGATCATTACTTCTACTTCTTTCTGCGCCTTCTCCACCATCTCTTCGATTCTTGCCGGATGGATTCGTCCATCGACAATCAGCTTCTCAAGCGCAATTCTTGCAACTTCTCTTCTGATCGGATCGAAACCGGACAGGATAACTGCTTCCGGGGTATCATCAATGATCAGATCTACACCCGTCATCGTCTCAAGAGTTCTGATATTACGTCCCTCTCGACCGATAATCCTTCCCTTCATTTCGTCATTCGGAAGCTGCACAACAGATATTGTTGTCTCAGATACATGATCCGCCGCACATTTCTGTATCGCTGTAACCACATATTCCTTGGCCTTTTTATCTGCCTCTTCCTTGGCTCTGCTCTCCATCTCTTTGATCATGACAGCAGATTCATGTTTCACTTCATCTTCAACAATTTTCAACAAATAATCTTTTGCTTGTTCGGAGGTTAAACCTGAGATTCGTTCCAGTTCCTGTAAGCGTTGTTCATTCAGCTTTGAGATTTCTTCACGCTGCTTTGCCAGAGCTTCTTCCCTCTGTGCCAGTCCAGCCTCTTTCTTCTCAATTGCGTCAGCTTTCTTATCAATGTTCTCTTCCTTCTGCTGTACACGTCTCTCATAGCGCTGCGCCTCTGCACGACGTTCCTTGATTTCCTTGTCCAGTTCATTCTTCGTACGAATGGACTCTTCCTTGACCTCAAGTAATGACTCGCGCTTCTTCGCCTCAGCAGTCTTTAAAGCCTCATCAATAATCTCTCTGGCTTTCTCGTCTGCGTTTCCAATCTTTGCTTCCACTACTTTCTTACGATAGTTAGTTGCCACCAAGGCTGAAACCGGTGCCGAGATAACCAGTGTAACAATGACAGCTATCACAACTTGCCACATTACAGGAGCACCTCCTTATTTAATTTTCATTGTACATAATCTATTCTAGAATGTATCAAAATTCAAACAACACATTCTATCCTAAGCAAAATTACAACACTTTGATTCTATACTGAATTTGGTGTTATGTCAAGTGAAAGTGCTCTTGCAATTGTGTCAGGTCGAAACCCTTTTCGGCATAAAAACCCGAAAATGCGCTGTTTCTCCTGTACCGTAGCATTCCTTCCGGAATATTTCTTTTTTTCAAGAAGCTGACAGATCATCGTCAGTTCATCCTGTCTGACACCCATATCTTCCAGTGCCTCGAAAGCCTCTCTGACTGTCTCTTTTGCCACACCCTTTTTCAAAAGATCCATCTCTATCCGTTTCCTGCTTCTCGTATCCAGATGATACTCTACATAGGACCTGGCATATCTTTCATCATCTATGTACCCATAGCTCTTCACATACGCAATGGCTTCTTCTATACAGCTCTGGGAATATCCTCCCTGTCGCAGCTTATCTGCCAGCTGCTTCTCGGTGTAATCCCTAGTCTGAAGCAGATTCATGCACCGTAGCTTTGCCCTTTTGGGAAGCACCTCCTGCGTCAGCAGTTCATAAACCGCATCCGGTACTTCCTCATTCTCTTTAAGATGGTATTTGCGCAGTTCTCCTTTATAGAGAACAATTTCTGTCTCATTTTCAAAAAATACCCGGTATCTTGAATTTGGCATTTCCGCTATCTGCGTCACCAGCATATATCTGCTCCCTGTTCCGTTCCTTCTTTACTTTGCTGCCTCAGCAGCTTTGGCTGTTTTCTTTGCTTCTTTCTCTTTATCCGCAGAAGTCTCCTCCGGTACCGGCTCCAGATTGAACAGCTCCCTTACCTTGCGTTCTATCTCCGCACACATCTCCGGATTATCCTTCAAATACTGCTTGGCGTTCTCTCTTCCCTGCCCGATCTTATTTCCTTCGTAGGCATACCATGCACCACTCTTATTGACGATATTATTCTCCGCTGCGAGATCCAGAATATCTCCCACCGTAGAAATTCCCTCTCCGAACATGATATCGAACTCTGCTTCTTTAAACGGAGGGGCAATCTTGTTCTTAACCACTTTGACTCTGGTCCTGTTTCCGATCACTTCACCGCCCTGTTTCAGTGACTCAATCCTTCTGACATCCATCCGGACAGAAGCGTAGAACTTCAATGCCCTACCACCCGTTGTAGTCTCCGGACTTCCGAACATAACACCGACTTTCTCACGGAGCTGGTTGATAAAGATAACCGTACAGTTTGATTTGCTGATAACTGCCGTAAGCTTACGCAATGCCTGTGACATCAGTCTTGCCTGCAATCCCACGTGGGAATCTCCCATATCACCATCAATCTCGGCTTTTGGCACAAGGGCTGCCACAGAGTCTACAACGATAATGTCAATCGCTCCGGAGCGCACCATTGTTTCGGTAATTTCCAGTGCCTGCTCTCCGTTATCAGGCTGCGAGATATACAGATTATCTACATCTACTCCAATGTTCTTTGCATAAACCGGATCCAGGGCATGCTCGGCATCGATAAAGCCGGCAATTCCACCTCTTCTCTGTACCTCTGCGATCATATGAAGGGTAACCGTTGTCTTACCACTGGACTCCGGTCCATAAATTTCTACGATTCTTCCCTTGGGAATACCGCCCAGTCCAAGTGCTATATCCAGACTCAGTGAGCCTGTCGGGATCGTCTCCACGTTCATATGTGTGGAGGAGTCTCCCAGTTTCATCACGGCACCTTTTCCAAACTGTCTCTCTATCTGTCCCAGTGCCGCATCCAATGCCTTTAATTTTTCATCTCTTTCCATGTTCGTCCTCGTTCTCCTTCTTATCAGAACATTTGTTCTTATCCAAGAATAAAACAAATGTTCGTTTTTGTCAACACTCTCTTTATGTGCCTTGTTCTTTTACAGCATAGCATACATAGTGTCCCATAAATGACACTTCAGCCCTCCTTCCGCACTTTTTTTGAAATCATGGAATTCATGGCGAAATGCCGGATTTGTTCTTTAGATTCCATTTCTTCAGATATTTTCATCCTATCAGACATTCCCGCTCCTGACAAGCCTAAAATTTGAGGCCCGCCATACATGGCGGACCTCCTGATATCCTGTTTCTATCGTTTCCTATGTACATTACCTGCTATTGAAGCTGTAAAGTTACTGCCTTGTCACCGCCACGCAGTGTCAGCGCAAGCGTTTCCACATTCAGACTCTCCGGCACTTCAACAATACTGACCAGTTCAACACTCTCCCCGGCCGGAACTGTATTGTGATAGCTTTCCATATCATTCAAAAGCATGGTGGAAAGTGCATTTTCCTGTTGTCCATTTACACCGATCCTGAATTTTGCACCATAATCCAGCATATTTAATTCCTTCTCGGCACCACTTTGATTCGTGACATTGAACTTAACCACCAGCAGGGTATTTCCGTCCGTGGCATCCATGGAGAAATATACGGTATTCTCATCTGTTTCTTCCGGATAGCTCTTCACCAGTTCAAATCCTGCATAGGAGAAGGAAAATCCCTCTATTCCATAATATTCTTCGATTGTGGATGCTTCCTGTATCTGCGCTGTCTCCTGTGACCGGTCCACTATCTGTGCATCATTCCCATTTCCGGCTTCAGAAGAGGTTCCTTCTTCCGGTACCGGCTCTGCAGGTTTCTCCTCAGCGTTCTGTTCTTCAGTCTTTTCTTCCTGCGCGATCTCCGCTTCTGCTGCCTGAACTTCAGCCATATCCATAAGCCTGCCGGCATAGTTTTTGTCATATTTGAGCAGTACGCCCGCCGCATAATCTGCTATAATCTGTGATTCCTCGTCTGTCAGATCCGGTACACTGGCACCGCATCCGGACAACATACACGCCACTGCCACGCTACAAAGCAACGCCATCCTCTTTTTCACTTCTATATCTCCTATCCGATAATTCCCTTTATTTGTCTTTCCTCTCTGTTATCAGAGAAACGACCTTCACGGTACTATTATAACGTATGAATCGCATAATGACAAACCCTTTTATCCTTCATCCAGCGTAAACCAGAATTCCACACCATTGTCATAGTTTTCTACGCCGTATTGCTGATTCATGGATTCCATGATCGCTTTGACAATGGATAGGCCGATTCCGCTTCCTCCGTACTCTCTCGTCCTTGCCTTGTCCACTTTATAAAACTTCTCCCACAGATGTTCCAGACTTTCTTCCGGGATCGGATTTCCTGTGTTAAAAACAGAAACCCGGACCTTTTTGTCCTTGCACAGGATCTTTACATCAATCACCTTTTCCCGCAGGGCATAATTTATCGCATTAGTAAAATAATTCATAAAGACTTCTTCTACCCGGAACTCATCTCCCCAGACATAGACCGGTTCATAGTCCTCCATCCTCACCGTTATTCCCTTTTGCTTTAGCAGGATGTCCGAAGAGGCAATATAATTCTTGATCAGTGCCGTAATGTCGAACCGCTCCATGTTGACAACCTCATTGCCAAATTCCAACTGGTTCAAAGTAAGGAGTTTCTTGACCATCGTATTCATTTTGGCAGACTCATCCATGATCACATCACAGTAAAATTCCCTGCTCTCCGCATCATCGTTGATCCCTTCCTTCAGCCCTTCTGCATATCCCTGAATCAAGGCTATCGGCGTTTTCAGTTCATGCGAAACATTAGAGAGGAACTCCTTGCGCATCTCATCTATCTGGTTCTTCTTTTCAATATCTTTTTTCAGCTCATTGTTCGCTGTCCTCAGCTCCGAGATCGTCTCCTCCAAAGCCTCCGACATCTCATTGATATTGTTCCCCAGCACGGCGATCTCCGTCTTTTCATTGCCTTCATACTTGGCATCAAAATCCAGATTCTTAACCCGCTCCGAAATCTCTGCAAGCTTTAAGATCGGCTTTGTGATACGCTTGGAAAACCAGAACACCAGAACCGTGCTGATCAGGATTGCCCCAATGCCCACATACGCCAGAAAATGATTGGAGATCGACACACTTTCCTGAATCCCCTCCAGCGGACTTCTTATCATAAAAATATAGCCATTGTCCAGAAGCCCCCACATTTCAATGTATTCTGTCTGTGTTCTGAAATCCGTCACGATCTGCATCTCATAATTGTCTGTTTTGCGGATCACATCATCTTCATCCACACCATTAATGATGTTGTTCAACAGCTGATTGATAAATAGCTGCGGCTCGTTCATGGATGCCTTGATCGTCTTCGTATCGCTGTCTGCCACTACCACATTGATGTTATATTTTCCGCATATCTTCTGCAGTTCGATATCATACTGTTCCGTCTTGATATCGCCATCCTTGGACGCTGCGTTGATACTGTTGTAGGCCCGTTCCAGCGCCTTCGTCTTTTTGTTTACATAATAATTTTCAAGCAACGTCGTATTCAGGATCAGGCAGACCAGAATGGTTCCTGTGATCAGCGTTGTAAAAATGATAGCGAGCTGTTTTTTTATAGAATACTTCATATCCTATGCCTTCTTTGTCTTGTTTTTCCTTCCTTTGCCGAAAACTTCATAAATACAGGGTACAACAACCAGCGTCAGCAACGTTCCGTAGACAAGGCCTCCTATCGTAACGACAGCCATAGGCCTTGCCATCTCCGAACCCATATCATGGCTGAACACCATCGTACACAGCGCAAGAATTGTCGTCAGCGCCGTCATCAACACCGGCCTGAGTCTCGTCCGTCCTGCCGTGATCAGTGCCTCCCGTAATTCCATCCCGCTGTCTCTGAGCTGATTCGTATAATCGACCAGCACAATACCGTTATTGACAATGATACCGGAAAGCATGACAAAACCGATCAGTGCGATCACGCTGATCTCACTGCCGGTAAGGATCAGCCCCAGAAAGCCGCCCGTAAACGCCAACGGTATGGTAAACATGATGATAAACGGTGAGAGTAATGACTGGAACTGTGCCACCATGATCAGGTAGATAAAGATCACAGCCAAAAGCAGCATCAGATATACCTGCTGCATCGCGTCATTGATCATCTCATTTTCACCGGTCATCACAAGTCTGTAACCGTCCGGTACCGGAAAATCCTTCAGTTTCTCATCTAATGCCTTGGAAACCAGTCCGATATTATAGCCGTCTGCAATATCTGCCGAAACACTGATGTACCTGGTCTGGTCAATACGATTCACCGCCTTGGGTGAAATCGTATTTTCAAACTGTGCCAGATCACGCAGTGCTATTTTTTCTTTGGTTCCGTCCTGCTTCGTACGCTCGATCGTCAGATTCTCCACAAGTTCTCTGGTCAGCGTCATATCCTTTTCATGCTTGACATAGACATCATAGTCCCTGATCTCTGTCTCCAGTGTTGTTGCACTGGATGCTTTGGCCAGCTTCGACGCTATCTGCTGATAAATCTCAGCTACCGTGAGACCATGCTCGATTGCTTTGTCCCGGTCAATTATGACACGCAGTTCCCCGGTAGACTCCTCAACACCGCTTTGTACATTGCTGGTTCCCTCTACTGAGGATACCACTTCTGCGACTTGCTGCGCAAGCTCCTGTAAGGTATCCAGTTCACGACCACGGATCTGTATGGATATTCCGTCTCCTCCCAGAGCACTCATGTCCATGGAGGATGTTTCTATCGCAAGCTCTGCCTCCTCTGCATCACACAGATCCTTCAGCATGTCCGTCATCTCTGCCGCTATCTCTTTGTTGGTTTTCTCTTTATCTTCATACAGAGAAATATAGATATCCACCGTATTTGTCTGAGCATCCCCCTGTCCTGTCAGTGCCGACATGGAGGAGGTTCCGGACATGGCTCCGACATCGGCCACATCTTCTCTCGTCATCAGTCTCTCCACAATTTCATCACATACCTCCCCGGTATGCTGTAAAGGAGTATCTTTTGGCAGCGTCACTGTCATGGTCATCTGTGTGCTGTCCATATCCGGCATAAATGCGGTTCCCTTAGAATAAGCCCCATAGGCACTTGCTCCCAGCAGCAAAACCACAAACAGCATCACCAGAAGCTTATGACGCAGGGCAAAACCAAGAACCTTCTGATAGCCACTGCACAATCCCTGATACAGTTTCCCTTCCTTTTGCTCTTTGGAACGGCGCAGGGTGCCCGATGCCATTGCCGGTACTACGGTCAACGCCACGACAAGACTTGCCCCCAGCGAATACGCGATCGTCAGACCCATATCTACAAACAGCTGCCTCGTCAGACCTTCTGTAAAGACGATCGGTAAAAATACGCTCACAGTTGTCAGCGTGGAAGCTATGATCGCCCCTGTCACTTCCCTTGTCCCTTCAATGGCGGCATCCTTTGCGGACATCCCTTCATTACGGAGTCTGTAAATATTTTCAATTACCACGATCGAGTTATCGACCAGCATACCAATTCCCAATGCCAGACCGGAAAGGGAAATCACATTCAGTGTCACCCCGCTGAAATACATGCACACCACTGTCGTGATAATACTGATCGGTATGGAGCATGCAATCACCGCTGTAGGGCGGATGTCCTTGAGGAACAGGATCAGAATCAGGATCGCAAGCCCTGCTCCAAAGATAATATTGCTGAAAATCGAGTTCATGACCAGATCAATGTAAATTCCCTGATCCATCAGCGGAACCAGCATCAGTTCCGGATTTTCTTTCTTTAATTCCTCAAATTTATCATGGATACGGTTCGATACATCACCGGTAGAATACCCGGTCTGTTTCTGCATCGATACCATAATACCCGGTGCCCCATTCAGGTTGGTATAGATATCCTTGGAATTATCTACCATAAACACGTCGGCCACATCTCCGAGGGTTATGACATCCACACCGTCCATCTCCGGATTCATAAGCGGCATATTCTTCAGAGTCTCGATATCCTCCGGCTTATCCCCGACACGGATCAGATATGAAATTCCATCCTCTGTAACATAACCGGCGGGCATGGAGAAATTCTGTGCTGCCAGAAGTGACTTCACCGTATCAACCGTCAGGATACCGTTCATGTCGGCCTGATCGTAGGCCTTATCCCACGCTTCCTGTAATTCTTCCTCCCCATCACTGATCTGTTCCAGCGCATCGGCCAACTGCTTTTCACTGTCTTCAAGCTGCTTATAGCCATCATCGATCTGCTTCTGACCGTCTTCCAGCTGCTCATAGCCGCTTTCAATCTGCTTCTCTCCTGCCTCCAGCTGACTTTCTGCCGAATCTAACTGTGTCTGTGCTGAATCAATCTGCATTTCTCCCAGACTGATGGAGGTCTGTGCATTTGCAAGCTCTGTCGCCGCCGTCAGATTTCCCTTATAGAGTTCCTGCAACGCGGCATCCAGCTGCTCTGTTTTCTGCGTTGCTTCATTCAACTGGGTCTGCATGGCGGAAATAGACTGCTTAGCTGCTTCCGCCGATATTGCCATGGAATTCAGCGCATTGATCGTGTCATTTCCCCCAGCACTTTCAAAAATCTGGTTGAGATTATCTTTTATACCCTTAATCATTCCAACCACTGTTGTTGTTTGTGTCGAATCATTTAATAAATCATCAATATTCGCCGGTGCTCCACCGCTTTGTTCCAAAAGTCCCTTGAGTGCCTCCTTATCCGCATCACTTAAACTTTGTCCGTTTTGAAGCGTCGTCAGCATTCCATCTAACATTGTGATCTGCTGTTGTACCTTTTTCAGTTCGCCCACCTTTACGCTAAGTTCCTCATAAGCTTTGACAGTCGCCTGTGCCGTAGCGATCTCCGCCGTAAGATGAACCTTCAACGCCTCCAGATCTGCCTTGGCCGTAATGATCTCTGTCTCTGCCGCTGCAAGCTGTGCTTTGGTCTCTTCTTTCTTATTTGCCAGCTCCTGCTTGCCCTGCTGTATCTTATCGCGGCTTTCCGACAGCTCCGCCTTGCCATTCTCCAGTTCCTGTCTCGACTGTGCCAGATCCTGTTTGTTTTTGTCCAGTTCCTCCCTGCTCTCTGTCAGCTTCTGTTCGGAATCTACAAGCTCCTGTCTTGCCTCTGTAAGCTCCTGCTGTCCCTCATAGATATCCTGTTTATTTTCATCAAGCTCCTCCTGTGCTTCCTCCATCTCTCCGTCAATCGAGCCAAATACCTGCTCATTGATCCGGTCAATCTTATCCTGACTGATAATGACATTGACGCTCTCCTCCAGAAGACCTGTCGCACTGGCAGAAGCCACTCCCTCAATGCTCTCCAGTTCAGGCACGATCACACTCTCTGTCAGGTCCGTCACCTCGGCTGCTGTCATATCATTTCCACCGACTGCCGCGATCATAACCGGAAGCATGTCCGGGTTCAGCTTCATAATAACAGGACTTCCCACCGAATCATCCCAATAGCTCTTTATCTGATCCAGATTCTCCCTTATTTCCAGCGAAACGGAATCCATATCTGCCGTCTGTGAAAACTCAAGCACCACCATTGAATAGTTCTCACTGGAGATCGAGGTGATCTCCTCCACGTTGCTCACCGTCGCCATGGATGCCTCCACCGGCTTTGTCACAACCATCTCCACGGTTTCCGGACTCGCCCCTGAATAAGGTGTCATAACGATCACATAGGGAAGGCTGATGCTTGGCAATAAATCGGCTGACATTTTCATAAAAGAAACAATTCCCAGTACAACGATCAGCACCACCGCGACCAGAACAGTATATGGCTTTTTAACACTAAATTTTCCCAGCATCACTCTTCTCCTCATCTGTTATTTATCATATTTTTGCGTACAGTTATCTACTTTACAAAAGAGAGTATATTGACATGAAAAATCCCTGTCAATATACTCTCTTTAATCTTTATGAAAACTTTATAGATACCAGATATGGGGTCTTATATACTGTCTATCTCATTTACCTGTTTGTAAGGGATCTATTCCAAAGACAGCTTAATTATAAAGCTTGGCCGACACAATTGCCATACTGGGCTGTCCGGTAGCAAATGATAAATTATGATCTTCTCTCACACAAACTATTTTAATCATCTTATAGCCTGTAATGTCCAGATCAATTGTCAATGGCTGGGAATAACTATTGATTGATTCCGACTCCAATAGTTGTTCATCATCTCCGTATATTTCCACATGAAAAACTTTGTTCTCATCCATTTCCTCATTGCAAACAAATGTTGCCTCGAAATGATCATATGCATCTTCTGTATCAAACATCACCCACGGCCTTTCCCCTTTATTATTTCTCTGGGTAACAATAAACAAAATAAACTCCGTATAACTCCCGTTTCTTGTCTTATATTCTTTTACTGCTGTAGGAAAACACTTGGATCCATATGCTCCATCATAATCAACAGGTGTCGTTCCAATCAGTTCTTTTTCGTCAGCTTTTTTTACATTTTCATCATAATAGTCTGACATTTCTATATCAGTATCACTCTCCGTAACGACTTGTTCTTCTGATTTCATTGTTTCTTTCTGCGTATCATTTTCACATCCGGTCATTCCAAGCATTATTATCATCCCTAACACCCCCAGCATCCATTTCTTCATCTTCCCTCTTTCTCTCCTTTCCTGCCCCTGAGGATAATTCGTGTCTTCCGTGATAGTATCTTACCTTTCGCAGATGTTTTCTTTCCTTCAATCTCCATTTGCTGCCCCGGCCTTACAAACAAAACATCTTTCACTGCCTGTTTTCCCGTTGAGACAATTGAATATTCCATGCCTTCCGAATTTATCAGGTAATGACTTTCCCCCATTCTGCTCGTAACATCCTTGGTAACAATACCACATATCCTGACATTTCCCTTTTTTCTAATATGCAATTTTTCACCGTCCTGACATTTTTTACTGCAAGCACGAAGGAGAAATCATAAACTCTCCTTCCTCGGTAGTAACCATATCCACTTCGCCATAATTGCGAACTCCTTTAGCTGCACCTAAATCCTTGATCTTAGAAAAGTTTTCGTCAATTTGATATGCCTCTCCGTTCTCGACTACAAGCGCATATCCATCATGAAAAGCTGCCGCATCATCATACATTGCCATAACATTTCCGTCATGATCTATATATCCCCATTTTCCATCCTGTCCAACTAACCAGTATGCTTCACTGCTGATTTCAATATAATCCGCCTTAGCTAACAACGACTCCTCTGTGATTGCTGTCATATCAAAATCCCAGTAATCTTCTTCCGAATATCCATTGCTCACATCATATTCGTATTCCTGTTCCTTTAATTTTGAAACATCTACCAAATAATATGTTTTTCTATCATTATTCTCGATCTACGCACACATGACTGTTCCATAATTATAATATTTGACTCCATTTTCATAGAAAGAAGTTAATCCCCAGTCTACATCCGAAGAAGCAAAAGATAAATTCTCCTGATTAAATATGCTGCTTATATCCCATTCGTAGCTATTTACACCATCCACACTTCTTATAAAAAATATCCCATAGAGATCAGATGACGACATATGCCATCTCGACAGATAATAGCCCTCTTTCACTGGTCCTTGAGGTACTTCAAACAAATTATTTTCCCCTTCTCCATTGCTACCGGTCATACTTCCCCCACCGCTCGTCTCTATAGCATCTGTCTGTTCTGTTGAGAAAGCAACCGTTGACATATCCAAAATATTGCCATCTCTATCCATACGTACAACATATTGATCTCGTAAAAAAGCATATCCTTCGCTCATTACAACAGCACCTTTATCATCACTCTCTTCATCGGATTCATAAAGTACATTGCCATCCAAATCATAATAAGCAAAACTCGTGTCAAAATCGACTTCTTCCATTGTCAATATCACACCATCCTGGATTCCCCTGATCATTTGATCTGTATTAAAAATCTCTGTTCCTTCCTTGTCAAATACATAATAGGATCCATCTTTTCCAAAAAATGACTGGCCCTCTGGATTCACCATCCAGCATGCATACTCATATTCCAATGGAACTACAATATCATTGTTGTATGTTACAAGACCCCAGTTTCCTTCTTCATCAGATACGGGAATCAACCCTTCATTTCCCCTTCTATATGCCGCATAGTTTTCAGATATTTCTAAAGGAATAACCTGTTGCTCCTCATTTTCTGTCAAATCATTTTCCGTATTCTTCTCTTCTTTTACAACTTCTCCTTCCTCTTCTTTTTCCTGTACTTGTTTTTCCTGCAACTCTAAATCATCTGCATTTTCTGACAGTTCAGCTTCTGTTTCATCCTTTTCCAGTTGACCTACTACCGCTGCACCTCCCAACACCGCAACACCTGTAATCACTGCCATACTTCCGATTATTTTCTTTAGTCTTAAAGTCATTCCTGTTTTCTTTATTGGTTTGTCCGGCATAGCCGCTGCTTCATATGCTTTCATTAATGCTTCACTCATCGGTGCCGCTTTGCAGGCTTCTGCCTCAATTCCAAAGAACAACAACAGGAAAGGTGCAATACTATAAAGCCGAGTTCCTTTCTTTTCATCCAGTTCAATTACAGCCTCTCTGATTTTACCTTTCGCTCTGTTTAAATGCGACTTTACCGTATTTACCGGAATCCCAAGTTCTTGTGCAATTTCTTCCTGCTTCTGTTCATTATAATAAAAACCTATCACGCACAGACGCTGAATCTCTGACAGTTCATCAATGATTTCTTTGATCAGTCTTTGTTTTTCCTTATCCTGCAACATGCTTTCAGGAATGAATGCGTCGTTATCTGCTATATTTTCAAAAAAGTCTCCCGTCTCATCCTCCCCGTTGTTCTGTGACAGCAAAACAATTTTATTCTGTTTTTTCAGATAGGCAAAACACTTTCTGTTTGCTATCATTGATGCCCAACTCAAAAATTTTTCTGGATTTTCCAGTTGATGGATACTTTTACAAATTTCGATATACGTTTCCTGCAACATATCCATGGCAGCATCTTCATCTTTCACAACATGTATAATGCAAGTATGAAGATACCCATAAGATTGCACATACACTCTGTTAAATGCTTCTTTTGTTCCTTTACAATATTCTGTCACTGCATTCTGCAATTCAATTGATGTTTTCATTGGTTTTCCCCTCTCATTTTATAAATTAGCGTCTCGGATAACATAACCGTCTGCACAAATAATAACGCCTAAGGCTTTTTCGATATTTTCCGTTGTTAAAATTTCTCCATAAAATTCCCCTCCAGTCTCAGGAAGATAATCGCTCACATATCCAACATTTTCAAAATAACCCTCCGCATTTTCCATATATATTTCCGGTTCCCACATTCTCCCATCTTCAGAGCTGTACCCTACCACTATTTCCAATCTTCCATCATTATTTATATCCTGTTGCGAAAAAGCGAGGGGTAGATCAAAATAATTTGTCTCACCATCACCTGTTATCCTTTCATTCCCGTTTTTTATATTTAACAGCAACTTCACGCGTTTCATCTTATTCTCATCCAAGGTGATCTCCGTCAACTTTGTATCATCATATTTTTCTATCCTTGGACTCTTCCCATGTATTCCTATTGCTGCATACACAAGTTCACTTTCTTTTTTTACTTTCTCTATTGTTTCTTCCAGTGTACGAGGTCCACCAATATTAATCGGGGTTCCATACATCTCCTTGCACTCTCTAACCTCTTCGTCCGTAGCTATTTTGTGGTTAATAAATTTATCTTTGTGTTCCTTACATTCCTGTATAACTGCCAGTTCCTCCGGTCCATTCTCTCTAATTATGTAATAATTTGCTCGGGTATAAATTGCATCATCCGGATAATAATGGTCAAAGCTGCCATCTTCAAAAAGATATCCATTCTCAACCAATACCCCATATGCTGTAACATCCTCATTGGATGAATTAAAGCTTTCCGTCCGCAATGTACCGGTGTTGCTCTGATAATAAACAACATGAATACCATTCAATGATCGAAGCACCATTTCCGGAATTCCATCATCTGAAACATCCCATAATAGCATCTGTATTTCTTCTGTCAGGCCATCCCCCATCACATCCTCAAGCGTCAGTCCGTATTCTGCATTCTCATCTCCAAAAATATATGCCATTATCTCGCCCTTTAAAAATTTGCAATAGGCAAGATATGCATCTGGTACATACTCTACATCCAGCTTTCTTCTTTTTCCATCCTTTGTGCAGTTCCACTCTACGGTAAATCCTTTATCATACTCATCAGCATAAAAATGATACCCTTCCACATCCGCTTCCAATTCAGCTCCATAAATATCCGCCAATTGTATACTAACAGTCTCTACGTCATCTGTAAAAAGATTTTTGTCCGGCAACAACGAAATATAGTCTCTCATAGACATATTATCCTGGCTCCAGTGCCCCTCTCTATAATCCATTTCAAATCCAATTGTCTCCGTTCCCTTCAACTGCTCCCATTCCTTCTCGGGATCTTCTTGTTTCACATAGGATTCCGTATCTATTTTAAACATATAAGGAACATCATTTTCATCAATCACACAAACTGTATTGTATTTATAATTTGGTATTCCACTGCGATACGATGAGGGAACCTCTGCAAAATGCACTCCTAAAAGAGCCTCCCATTCTCCTATCGTATTTGGCATATTTACCAGATGCCCATCTGCATAAAATGTTCTTTCTTCTCCCACCACTTTTTGTGCCGGAAAATCCCACGATTGAAAATTCTTAGGAAATGTTATTTTTGCCTGTTCATTATATGATACATCATTTGTCGTATGTACTGGAAACTTTACACTTTCCTTTTTTGTTTCTGTTACATTGTCTACTTTCTGTGTCTGTTGATCCGGATGCCCACACCCTCCCAATACAGCGATTGCAACTGCAACATAAATCCATGTTGTTCTTTTCATTCTCTATCCTCTCCTTTTGTTTATTAAAATGTACTTACATTATGATAGAGAGGTCTCTTTTTCTAAAAGTTGCACTTTATTAAAAAATTTATAAAAAAATCTCCACATCATTTCTGATATGGAGATTTTCACACTATTTCCTGATTTCTGCCGTCTCCAGGATAAAGGACACACTTCCCGTCTTTCCTTCTTCAATGCCGCCAAAATTCTGATACTGGTCATCGGCATTTTTCATCTTCTTGATCTTATCAGACAGATTCTGTAATTCATCCGCTTTGGTCTCATAGTCCGTCGAATCTTCACCCTCCTGCATATCTTCTATTCCATCGCAGGCTTTCTCGACGCCCCGGGTGTAGGCTGTAACTCCGTCTGACAATGCCTCGCTCCCTGCTGCAAGCTCTGCGATCATCTGGGAAAGCTGGGTAAGCGAAGGGTCAGCTGCCGCCATCTGTGCCACCGAAGCATCTAACTGGGTAAGTCCCTGCTTCAGTGAATCCGCTCCCTGCCTCAGATTCTGTCCCCCTTCTTTGAGTTTTGCAATCTTGTCCTTAAACTCAGCGGTACTGCCGGAGGCATCCCCCATACTCTCTGCCATATCGTCCAACCGCTCCGTGATATCATCATATTTATCCTGTTCCAGAATTCCGTTGGAAAATAAAGTTGCGGTAAAGTCCAGTTCAAAATCCACTGCATCAAAGGAAACCTCCAGATACTCCGGAACATCAATGTCTTCCTCTTTCAGAAGTTCCATATCATCGAGCTTTAGAGTCTCCTGCACTCCCGGAAGTGCAAAGCCGTACACCAGATAATCTCCATCCAGATATTTTACTTCTCCGTTATGCGCCGTGACGTGGCTTACATGATCGCCGGAAAGCAGCATGCCTGTCATGGTCACAAACGGTGTCAGTGTGCCTTTCTCTCCGGTATGATTGGTGTAATCAAAACGTATTTTCACTGCGCCGTCTGCACCGGCAAGCTCCTCCGGCTCTATCTCCTGTCCGTCGAGAAAATAGGTCACCTTCACTGTCACCGGAAGTTCACTTTCCGGATCGGCTTTTCCTTCATAATGAATATCCTCTCCATGATTTTCCCACTCATAGGTTCCATCACTCTGTATCGTGTAGTCTTCGTCCCCTTCCTTGTTCACAAGGTCTCTCAGAGTCGTATAGTCTGTTATTTTTTCATTGGGAGCCTGATTTTTTAAGGCGGCTGTCACCTTGATCTCCGTCGGCTTTCCCCCTGCATCTGCCAGAATATAGACGGATTCTTCTTTGTCTGTCTCCATTCCACTTTCCCGATATTCATACTCCTTTGGTTCATTTGCAGAGGCCTCTTCCGCCTTCTGTCCCTGCTCCGGTTCTGTCTCTGTCTCCTGTTCCGCTGTATTTGTCTCTTTACATCCGATCAGGCCGAAAAGACACACCGATGCCGTCAGGATGATTCCTGTTGCGATTCTCCTTTTGCAGAATTTACTCATCACAATCCCTCCTATTCTACATTTTTCAATGCAATATCCATCGGTACCTTACCGATCTTACGCAGCTCCAGAACTGCGACAATGATATAACATACGATTCCTATCAGAAACATCTCTCCCAGAATGGTAGCTGGCACCTGATATGGCAGCCATCCGGTCATCTTGGTACAGACCATGATCCTCCAGATCTGCCCGATCATCCAGTGGGTAATCGGAATGCTGACGAGCACACACAACACTACGACAATGGACGTTGGCAGAATATACAGACCGGCAATCTCTTTTCCTGAATATCCCAGAATTTTGGTCATCGAAATAGACTGCGCATTCTTTTCTATAATGATCTTGCTCAGCAGATATAACAGTATCACAAAGATCAGTATGGCAAATCCACACATCAGCCACATCATCTGACCCATGGAAAGCTCCAGCTGTCTGCTGAGCTTTGTGAGTGCATCCTGATCGATCACAGTGGCAATATATTCATCATCCACATCCGTGATCGGGGTATTACTGAAATAACCGCCAAACATTCCCTCGCTAAGGTCAAACACTTCATTTAAGTGCTCCCTCGTCATAAAAACATAGAGTCCTACATTATAGCTGTAGATTCCTGTCACGTGCAGCGTGTATGTCTTATCTTCATACTTTTCTTTCAGCGTAATGTCATCCCCCGGCTGCAGCCGATACTTATCTGCATAGGATGAGGAAATATATACATCATCCTCCCTGAGCTGTAAAGGAATATAGCTGCTGTTTTTCTCAACTCCATAGCACATAATATCCTCAGCCATAAAGTTTTCATCGGTTGTTCTCAATGTATAGGCACTGAATTTCTCCGCATCCTCATTATCTGTCTCCACTTCTTTTTCAAACAGCAGGGCAGTCATAAGGCTCTTTAATTTGTAACGGTCATCTATCTGTGATACTGGCATATTCAGAATATACTGGTACTGCGCGATCATCTGATCCGTGACTTCCTGTTGATAATGTTCCAGGATCGGCCGCATGGAAAGTCCGAACAGTAACAGCAGATTGGCAAATAGAACACCGATCAGCATCATCACATAGTTGGGCAGATTCTGTAAAATAACTCTTGTCCGGAATCTGTTAAAAAACGGAATTCTGCTGCTCAACGGCATCGCCTTTTTATTATTCCGTCTGCTCAGATCTCTTCGTAAAAACTGCAGAGGGTTTCGCTTCATTTCCCTGTGCAGGATCACAAAATTGATGAGCACCATGATCAGCACCGGAACTCCGGTTGTGGACACAAAAGCGTCGGCATTCCATACCGTCTCATAGGTCGGCAGGCTGTAGCTTCCATAATACATGGCAATGCAGATATTTTTCATGCACGTATAACCCAGAATGTTTCCAAGAACCGCGCTGAAAAGCGTCACGACACAAGGCATCGCCATATAATGCCGAACCAGTTCTGACCTGCTGTAACCACTTGCACGAAGCGTGCCGATAACATTCGACTCTTTTTCAATCGTATTGACGGTCGTAATCGCAAACACAAATGCCATGATTGCAATCACCATATACAAAAGCACAACCATCATGGCACGGTCGCCTCCCATATCTTCTCCGGTAAACTGAATTGCCTGATTTTCATAGCGTGGAACAAAATCTTTCAATTCTACAGAAGCATTCACAGCCTTCATCAGCTCCTCGCTTGTCACCTTTTCCTCTGCCTCAGTTTCCGGCTCTACCTGATACTTCCACGCATAATCATAAGAAATATTCTGTCCGTCAAACGTTTCAAACCCCTGCGGCGTTACAACACCTACTCCGAACTTTACCGCATCAAACATAGAGTCGCTGTTTTTTTCAAACAGGCAGCTGTAATCCGGCATTGCTACAAGGCCGCTGACCGTCCATTGCTTATCTCCGGTCTGAAAATGATCTCCGACAGACAAATGATTGTTCTCGGCAAACATCCTGTCAACCGCAATCTCTCTCTCTGTTACCGGTAAATTTCCCTGCATCAGACAGACAGTATTCACATACTCTCTGTTGGGGTAAATCCGGAGCGTCGCTCCAAAATCGGTTGTCTCTTCTATGTAGAACTGCTCATAGACCGTGATGGCATTCTGTTCTACCGACCTGAGCTGTGCCCGGTTCATTTTGCGTTCTGTCAGGAAATGTCCGTTCTCTACGTTATATTTTTCAAACCCCTCATGATACGCTTTCAACATGCTGTTGTCTGCCACCAGAAAGCCTGAAATAAATCCGATGGAAGATACCAGCAGAAAAAAGATCACCAGATATTTTCCGAAATCTCCCTTAATTTCACGCAGGAGACGTTTCGATAATGGATTTTTCATCTCTAAGCCTCCTTACCAGTCCAGATCTTCTGCATGAATCTTCTCTTCATTCAGATAGTTTTTACGGATCTGTCCATCTCTCAACTTGACAACACGGTCTGCCATATTTTTAATGGCATCATTGTGCGTCACCATGATAACGGTATTTCCGTACTTCTGATTGACAGTCTCGATCAGCTTCAGGATTTCCTTAGAGGTACTGTAGTCCAAGGCTCCCGTAGGCTCATCACACAATAAAATATCGGGATTTTTGACGATTGCCCTTCCGATCGCACAACGCTGCTGCTGTCCGCCGGACAACTGGTTCGGCAGCTTTTTTCTGTGCTTTGTCAATCCCAGCGTCTCAATCAATTCATCCACATTCAGCGGCGAATCGCTGAGATAAGCTCCCACCTCAATATTTTCCTGTACTGTCAGATTCGGAATCAGATTATACATCTGGAAAATATAGCCGAGGTGCTTTCTGCGGTAGAGTGTAAGACGCTTTTCGTTCATATCCTCCGTCTTCTCCCCATTGATCGTAATACTTCCTGCATTCGCCCGGTCTATTCCTCCGATGATATTAAGCAGGGTAGACTTTCCCGAACCGGATGGTCCAAGCAAAACACAAAACTCTCCCTTCTCCACCGAAAGATCAATTCCCTTTAACACTTCCACAAGGCTGTCGCCTTCACCAAAACTCTTTTTTATTCCCTGTATCTCCAAAAACATGTTTCCATTCCTCCTCACAGTTAGTCTAAGCTAACTGCGTAACTTTGTCAATGACTACTTTTGACTCTGAATGTACTCTGTTGCAAATCTGATATTGAAAAAAAGGGAATAATACCATAGAATATTGATGGATAAATTATCTTTAAGCTTTGCATTTGTCCGCATATTTATACAGAAAGGAATGAAAACAAATGATCAAACACATTGTTATGTTCAAATTAAAGGAAAACGCTGATGGAAAAACAAAGAAAGAAAACATTGAAGAAGCAAAAAAACGTCTCTCTATTTTTGAAGCGGAAATTCCGACTTTAAAGAAGCTGGTTGTCGCAGTCAATGACGAGCAGGCTGCGGAGAGTAATTACGAACTGGCTCTGATCTGCGACTTTGATGATATAGATGGTCTGAACGCTTATCAGATTCACCCGACCCACAAGGCCTTCGGTGCTTTCATCACTCCCCTCCGGGAAAGCCGCGCCTGCATCGACTATCCATTCTAAGAAATTTTGCTGCTCCCCCGGAGCTCCATACTCAAAATCGCCGGTAAATCTCCTCCCTGTTTTAAAAGGTCCTGATTTACCGGCTTTTATTTACACCTCAAATTTATACCCCATACCCCAAATGGTCTTGATGAGTTCTCCTTTGCTTCCCAGCTTACTGCGAAGTTTCTTTACGTGCGTGTCGATCGTTCTGGCATCTCCGAAATAGTCATAGTTCCAGACGCTGTTCAGTATCTTTTCACGCGACAAGGCAATTCCTTTATTCTCCAGAAAATACGTCAGAAGTTCAAATTCCTTATAACTCAGCTCGACCGGTTCTCCATCCACTGTCACGCTGTGTGCCGCCTTATCAATCCGGATTCCCTCTTCTTCCAGAATCTCTTCTGTTCCTGTCTGGCCTGTTCTGCGCAGAATGGCTTCCACACGCGCCACAAGGATCTTCGGACTGAACGGTTTGGAAATATATTCGTCTACCCCTAACTCAAATCCCTGTAATTCATCTCTCTCATCCGATTTTGCCGTGAGCATGATGATCGGCACTTTGGAGTACTCCCGGATTTCCTTGCACACCTGCCACCCATCCATCTTCGGCATCATAACATCCAATATGATCAGTGCAATATCGTTTTGTGCAAAGAAAATCTCTACTGCCTGTGCTCCATCCTCTGCCTCCAGAACAGTGTAATTACTTTTTACAAGAAAATCTCTCACAAGTTTCCTCATGCGGCTCTCATCATCTACCACCAAAATTTTTAATTTATCCATTCTTGCCTCCAATATCTGCCATATATTTTTAAGCTTTATTCGGCCTGCTTTTCTGCTTCTGCAACCGCCGCCTCTCTCTCAGACAGGCTCTCTTCCCACTCCGAATATTCATTTAGGATAGCGGAACGGTAATTGATCATATTTGGTGTTTCACTTTGAACAGCAATAACAAACATTCCAATAATCGCCGCCAACAATAGCACATTGATCCAGACCGACGTAATAAATCTTCCTTTATACTCTATCTTTGGTTTTCTGGCCGCCACACTTTTGCGGATTGACAGATTGTTTTCTGTCTTATTACTAAATGTCGCATAGAGCGGAACCGGCCGTATTTTTTCTTCTGGAATACCCAACTTCAAAAGTTCTTCCTGCATGCTGATCAGATAACTCATTCCCACCGGTGTCATGAAAACCCTGTTTTCAATCGCCCTGTTATAGATCATCAGCACATTCTGTGGATGCCGGTAATCCAAATGTGGACCCAGATTCTCTATCTTCTTTAGCTCCATGCGTGCTGTTTCCGCATCTGCTACTGTCGCAAACCGGTAGCCGCCAACCACAAGTTCCTCTTCCTGCTTGTCCATAGCCCCTATCTCCCCCAAAACAGATCTCTTTCGTAGCTATTATATACAATAAATGGCATCCCGACAAGTAATGCCAAGATGCCATCTTCTCTTAAAATAAAGGTAACTATTCAGAACCCCATTCGCATGTTTATATTTTGAAGATATTCATATTCTCTTCCAGACCATTTGCGACCTCTTTGAGCTGAATTGCGTTCTCAGAAATACTATAAATAATGTTGCTCACCTCTGTTACCGATGCGGAGGTTTCCTCTGTGCTTGCCGCATTTTCCTGTGCGATTGCAGTCAGGTTCTGTACCACATCGACTACATTAACTCTTGCCTCATCCAGCTTCTGGGTTTTATCTGCAATCTTGTTTACACCATCAATTGAATTGAAAATGCCTTCTTTTACCTGTGTGAAAATGGAGTTCGTCTTTTCTACATTTTCATTCTGGCTGTTCATGATCTCCTTCACTTCTCCCATGGTCTCTACCGCTTTCTGGGAATCGGAAATCAGGGAATCAATAATCGCTTCTATCTGACGTGCAGAATCGTTGGACTGCTCCGCAAGCTTCTGAATCTGCGATGCAACCACTGCAAAGCCTCTGCCCTGCTCCCCGGCACGTGCTGCCTCAATGCTGGCATTCAGAGAAAGCAGATTTGTCTCCTCTGCAATCGAAGTGATCAATGAAGTTGCCTCCCGAATCTTTAATGCAGACTCATTCGTTGTATTAGTCTGCTCGTAAATCACATCAATAGCGTCCTTAGCCTGCTGATTGATCTTCTCCAGATCCGATAACGTCGTGGAAGCCTCATCGCTTGCCTTCCTCATATTGTCTGCGTTATCCATAAGATTCCGCACTTCCTGATTAGTCTCCTCCACCATATTTCCCATGAGGATAACATTCTCGGTTGCCTTCTGTGTTTCATCTGCCTGAGAAGTTGCTCCATCGGAAATTTCAGAAACAGCTTTTTCAACCTGTTCTACGGTACCGGCAGTTTCCGTAGCATGGTTTTGCAATGCCTCTGATGACTGGAACAGCTGCTTGCTGTGACTTTGCAGATCCTCGACTACCCTTACAAGCTGTGCTCTCAGTTCAGCAACCGCCCTGCTCATCATTCCTGTCTCATCCGTTCTTCTGACCAGTTTATCCTGTCCTTCAATTTCTGTGAAATCCATCTGGGCAAGACGTCCCACAACCTGCGTTACCTTTTTGATCGGTGACACTGTTATATGTACGATTGCATAGGCTATTATCGAAAACAGTAAAACACAGATAAGAGTGCAGATCGTTCCGATTATAATGACCTGATTGACAGACTGTAGAATTTCCTTCTCATCCGCAGAGATGACCAGAATACAATGTCCCCGCTCCGTGACATAGTATGCTGCATACTTTGACTCTCCCTTGAACATATACTGTACTACTGCGGGTTCCACAGTCTCACCGGCCTGCAGCTTCTCAACAATTCCTTTGACCGTTTCATTTTCAACAGGCTGTCCAACCTTTTCCTTCGTCGGATGGTAAAGCATGGTTCCATCCTCAGAAACAACGTACGCATAGCTGGATTCCACGTCTGTCAGACCGACTCCTCCCAGCGAATTAGCCAGATTATTGTAATCGGTCGCCGTGTTGTAGCCAATGACATCTATCTGATCCTTCACCTCAATACCATAGGCAACCGCCAGATCATACAGATAATTCTCATTGGTTTGCAACAAATGCCTTTTGACGTTCGTTACATAAATAACTGATACGGAAATTCCCAATACCGCCATCGCTATGATGACCAAAAATACCAGTTTTGTTTTGACAGACTGAGAAAGCTTTACTCTGTCTGCACCATTTGCATTTAGGCGCTCTTGTTTTTTTGCTTTTTCCATTGTCTTAACCTCTCTGAATTATTTTCAGAATCCCTAATACCATACCGAATTTACCCAACCAAATTATACTACCTTGCTACTTACATGTCTAGATTTCAACTGTAAAGAAACCACATTTTTCTTCATAATATACGCTATCTTAACAGCCTATCCCGTGTGCAGACTCACAACAAGTCTGCGCGATTGGTGCTATCATTGCAATAAATACTTTTATCTTACTTGACCTCCTATGCCTTTTCTCCTATACTTGTCTTATCAATTTGAATTCTTTAAAGATTGGATCAAAAAAAATCAAACACATCCTCTGATATTTTTTTCAATGTCTCCGGTGGATAGACGAAGAACTCCCATTTAATTAATTTTAACAGGTGGCCATATGATAAACTCGCTAGATATATCTGTTTTTGAAAATGGCAAAAATTGCGTATCAGCAGGCAGATAGCTTCGGTTATCTGCCTTTTGTTATATAAAATGCAACACAAAAAATAAAAAACCTAGCAAATACTAGGTTTTTACGATGGACCAGACGGGAGTCGAACCCGTGTCCAAAAGCCCATTCCCTGTCCTTCTACTATCATATTCTATCATTGTGGAATACTCCTCATTCCCTTACACATCAGGAGGTAGACACCCCGCTGTGCTCAGTAGCCTCTGATACGCCCGCCGGGCAGAGGCGTCACCGGCGTCGTTTCCTACATAGTCGATGCCCGGGTCTTAATGTGTAGGTGCACTAAGTCGGACAGCTGCCATTAGGCAGCGTATGCTAAATTATCTTCAGCGTTTATATTTAGATTCGCGATTTGACGCATCAGCCTGCGGATAGCTTCTCCAGCTGCAAGACCCCTGTCGAAACCTTGACTGGCCCATGTACATATATAGTATATCACCCTGCCATCCTCTCTGCAACTGATTCCGGCTGGGGATAATCGACATAAAAAAAACAAAATTTAACTATTCCTTATTTGCATTTATGATTCCTTCAATATCACGACCTCCATAGAATATACGGACTACTGTGACTTTTACTTCTTTATAGGATGCGTCCCACTTGAGCCTCAGCAGTCTCCGGAACCAATAGTTCATCTGCAATATAGGTAAATATTTCTCTTAAATCACTAAGCGCATCTATAGAGTAGCTAATTTTATAGCTTGCTGTCATATACCAAACTCCTTCGCAAGCATCTCATCAACCTCATCTGCCGAGTATACCTTTCCTGCTTTGATAGAATCTATACCTTTTTGGAGTTCTGCATCAATCTGTTCTCTGGTCATTGTATCAATATCCAAAGGTTTGGAAGAAGGAAGACGCAATTCAAACGGCATTCCCTTCTTCAATACAATCTGACTATAAAGCATCTGAATTGCACTGGATGGAGAAATACCGAGCTGAGAAAGAATCCCTTCTGCGCTATCCTTAAGATTAGTATCTATTCTTGCATATACAGCGGATGTATTTGCCATAATATCGCCTCCCTTCTTTTTCTATTATGCTCTGTCTCGCTTGCAATTGCAAGCATTTACCCAAGATTCTTGATCTTGAATTCTCTTTCGTGCTCTCTCCGTAAATCCTTCTTGGCAATATCCTGCCGCTTATCGTACAGTTTTTTACCTTTGGCAAGCCCTATCTCTACCTTTGCTCTTCCTTCTTTGAAATACACCTGTAACGGCACAATGGTATATCCCTGTTCTGCCATCTTTCCGGCCAGCTTGCGGATCTCCAGCTTGTGCAGCAAAAGCTTGCGTACGCGGAGCGGATCTTTATTGAATATATTACCCTTCTCATAGGGGCTGATATTCATACCATAGACAAACGCTTCCCCATTTTCAATACGGACAAATGCTTCCTTAATACTACACTTTCCCATCCGCAGCGATTTCACCTCGGTTCCGTGAAGTGCTATTCCCGCCTCATACTTTTCTTCTATAAAAAAATCATGATATGCCTTTTTGTTGTTTGCAATCAGCTTCATTGCTTCCTTTGCCATAACAATCTCCATCCTCTGCTTTCTTTTACAGATGCTCAAAATCCATATCCTCTTCTTCATAAGGAATCTCGAAATCGACTGTTCTGCTCAGGCGGTCCACCCCTCTGACACGAACCTTCATCTTCTCGCCCAGTTTATATCGGATTCCGCTGTCTCTTCCAACCATCTCATAGGAGACATCATCATAATAGAAATAGTCTCCCGGCAGCGTAGAGACATGGATCAGACCTTCTACCGTATTGGGCAGCTCCACATAGATTCCCCACTGTGTGATTCCACTGACTACACCCTCGAAGCACTCTCCAATGTGTTCCTCCATGTACTCTGCTTTTTTCAGCTTGTTTGTTTCCCGCTCTGCCTCATCCGCGCGTCTTTCCATCTTGGAGGAATGCTTTGCGACCTCCGGCAGTTTCTCGGTATAATGCTCTATTCTTTTTTCATTAAGTCTCCCTCGCAGCTGTTCCTTAATGATCCGGTGTATCTGCAAATCCGGATATCTGCGGATAGGGGAAGTAAAGTGGCAGTAATACTGACAGGAAAGTCCAAAATGTCCGGTACATTCCACCGTATATTTTGCCTGCTTCATGCTTCGCAGTGCCAGTCTGCTGATCAGCATTTCCTCTTCTGTTCCCTCTATTTTATCCAGAAGTTTCTGAATTTCCTTTGGATGAACCTCATCTCCGGTAAGCTTGATGTGATATCCGAAATTCTGGATAAAAGTCGAAAGCTTCATGATCTTTTCCGGGTCAGGCTTTTCATGTGTCCGGTAGACAAAAGGTAGTTCCATCCAGAAGAAATGCTGTGCCACAGTCTCATTCGCCACCAGCATAAAATCTTCGATCAGCTTTGTGGCTACATTTCTTTCATACGGTTTTATCTCTATGGGATGGCCTTTTTCATCCAGCACGATCTTCGTCTCCGGGAAATCAAAGTCCACCGAACCCCTCTGGTGGCGTTTCCTGCGCAATATCGCCGCCAGTTCTTCCATCTTCTGGAACATGGGTACAAGCTCTTCATATTTCCTGCACTCTTCTTCATCCCTGTCTTCCAGAATCTTTTTGACCACCGTGTACGACATCCTTCTGTTTACACGGATCACGGATTCTACAATCTTGTAATCTTTTACATGACCTTTGGCATCAATCGTCATCAGGCAGCTCAGGGCCAGTCGGTCCACGCCTTCATTCAGGGAGCATATTCCATTGGAAAGCTTATGCGGCAGCATCGGTATCACCCGATCCACGAGATACACACTTGTGCCTCTCTCCAGAGCCTCCCAGTCCAGAGCCGAGTTCTCCTGCACATAGTTTGACACGTCTGCAATGTGGACACCTAAATGATAAAGTCCTGCATCATCCTGGTATAGACTCACTGCATCATCCAGATCCTTCGCATCTTCACCATCTATCGTCACCATTTGCAGATCCCGCAGATCTGTCCTTCCGTTCAGGTCTGCCTCCAGAACTTCATCCGGTGTCCTCTGCGCCTGATGCAAAACCTTCTCTCCAAACTCTAACGGCAGATCATATCCTCTGATAATCGACATGATATCCACGCCCGGATCATTGATATGCCCAAGAATTTCTACGATCTTTCCTTCCGGCTTGTGTTCTTTATCTCCATAGGAAAGTAGTTCCACAACCACCTTATGCCCCTGAACGGCACCTGCGTTATGCTCCTTTGCCACGAAAATATCGGTTCCTATTTTGGAATTATCGGGAATTACAAAGCCAAAATTCTGTGACTGCTCATAAAATCCAACCACCTGCCGGATTCCATGCTCCAGTACCCGCTGCACCGCAGCCTCCTGCCTTTTGCCCTGTTTTCCCGGTGTCAGCTTCACAACCACCTTGTCCTGATGAAATGCCCCATTCACCTGATCTTCCGGAATATAGAGGTCTTCATCTCGTCCCTCTACCTCCACAAAACCAAAGCCCTTGGCATTTCCTATAAAGGTACCTACCAGCTGGTTTTCATCCGGCTTACAATACTTACCCTGTCCGGTAACCTGCAGTCTTCCTTCTCTTACTAGCTCCTGAAGGATCTCGCGCAGCAGCGGCCTGTCTTCCTTCGACACCTGCATAAATATCGCCAGCTCTTTTTCCTTCATGGGAATATACTGTTCCTCTTTTACTAACTCGCAGATGAGATTTTTGCGTTCTTCTATTCGATCATCACTTTTTTTCATCATATTTTCTAATCCTCAAAACAACAAAAGCACTCTTATGCAAGAGTGCTTTTGAAAACTAAAACAAGGTCAAATTTAAAACAACCGCTAATAGCATAAATCCAACTGCAAGCCATGTCGTAATCTTAACCAGCTTACCTTCCATGGATCTTCCCTTATTTCTGCCCCAATATGTCTCGGCCGCTCCGCTTACCGCTCCAAGCCCTGCCGTCTTGCCTTCCTGCATCAATACCAGCACTACCAGTGCTATACATATAATAATATAAACGATAGTCAATACAATCCTCAGTGCTTCCATTTCCGTACCTCCTAATGTCATGCAGATATCAGTTTATCATACCTGCCTGTATTGTGCAAGTACCAAAAATAAACTCAATCGAATAGTGCATACTCTGCTTCTCTATAGTATGTAAGTCCTGATCGCCCATAAGATCAGCAAATGTCCCGGATAGAAAATATAAAAGAACCATTTGGAGAAATTCTTTGCATGGGCCATTCTCTTTCCATTGTAGAGATAACAGACCACATATCCAGCGCAGAGAATCGCAATTCCTGAAACTGCCGCCATTGCCACCGCTTTCCACAGCATGATGCCACTGTAGCGTTCCAGATAGCCCGGAAGATTCATCAGCACAAATACTACATAAAAAGACCAATAACTTTGTATCTGCTTCTTCTTATCTCCCCACGCTTTCTCCAGAAAAATCGTACATAGAGCTGCCAAAAGCGCCCAATCCCCGATAATCGTAAAAAGCATCAGAATGATCTTTACCACACTACAGACCAACGGATTCTGAATCTTCTCTCCTGCAACCAGAATCAGAAAGCAGATAAACAGCGTATAGATCATATTCAGATTTCCATGTTCAAAAGCAAGGCTGAACGGTATCTGTGAGATGAGTGCAAAAACTAACAACCTGATCGCATATTTCTTCTTGGATCTTGTGTAATGATATCCCTCTACCAGAAAATAACACATAACAGGTGCCGTAAAATAGCCAATGTCCAAAAACAGATTATATAAAACCCCCTCCGTCCAGAAAACATTGGCAATGTGATTCAACAGCATCGTGAACATCGCAACATACTTGATCACGTCCCTGTTTAGAAAAGCAATTTTATTTTTCCCCTGATTTTCCATCTTTCACCCCTACTCTTTCCTACGCATAAGGGTTATATTCTTTTTCATATCCGATGGAAGTAGCCTCGCCATGTCCCGGATATACCTTCGTTTCATCCGGAAGCACAAACAGCTTTTCCTTCACAGAGCGCACGATATCACTCATGCTTCCCGTAGGCAGATCTGTCCTTCCAACAGACTCCTGAAAAAGAGTATCCCCGGAAATCAGGAATCCGTCTTCTTCAAAATAATAACAGCAGCTCCCCGCTGTATGTCCCGGCGTTGTGATCAGTCTGCAGTTCATACCCGCAATCGTGATTTCTTCACCATCCTTTACATAGTGATTCGGCTCCACGGTACAGGGTCTTCCCACCTGTTCAGAGACATTCAACGTCGCGTCTTTACAAAGCTTTGCTTCCGATTCACACGCATAGACAGGCGCACCCGAAAGCTCCCTGAGCTTATCTACCCCCCAGATATGATCAAAGTGTCCGTGTGTCAGCAAAATTCCTTTGACCGTCAGACCCTTATCCTTCATTGCCTGATACAGGTAATCTCCCTTATCTGCGGGATCAAAAAACAGCGCATCACTGCTTCCCTCTCTATATACGTAATAACAATTTGTCTGACACACCCCCAGAGTCAGACTTCCTACCTTTAAATTTCCCATACTAATATCAATCCTCAATTCTACCTATTCCATCAGCCTGTGGTTCTCTCGATATCGATCACGCTCTCAATCGTTCTGATCTTGTCGATGATTCTTTGCAGTTCCTCTCTGCTCCTGATTTCAAAGCTCACAGACATGGTAACCATTCCCTGTTTGCTCGTTCTCGTATTAAGGGCAATGATATCAATATCCTTCTCCGTCAAGGCTCTGGAGACATCTGCCAGAAAACCATTCCGGTTTGTCGCATAGATATTGATCTCTACAAGATACTTCTCATTCTTTTCGGCCTCTGCCCCCTGCTGCCACTCAGCATCGATAAGCCGGTGCCTTTCCAGTTCCGGCAGATTCAGCACATTGACACAGTCCGTCCTGTGAATGGAAATTCCTCTTCCCCTCGTGACAAATCCAACGATCTCATCTCCCGGCACGGGACTGCAGCATTTTGAAAAACGCACCGCAACATCATGGATTCCCTTGACAACAATGGAACTGCTGCTTTTACGTTCCCTGCTCCGGTTGATCTGGGCATTCTCCTCAACCTCTGCAAGCACCTCCGCATCCGTAATCTCCTTGCGATGGTCATGATCGTACATCTCCTGCATACGGTTGACGATCTGTCCCTCTTTCAGTCCGCCGTGGCCGATGGCCGCCAGCACAGACTCCCAATCCAGAAAACCGTATTTTTTCATAACGGCATCTTCGTATTTGGGCGTGAGCACCTCCACTGTGTTGATCGATTTCGCCTTACAATATGAAAGAAGTAATTCTTTTCCTTTGACAATATTGTCTTCTTTTAACTCATTTTTAAACCACTGATTTATTTTATTCTTGGCCTGGGTACTCTTTACCACATTGAGCCAGTCGCGGCTCGGGCCCTTGGAGTTCTGCGAAGTCATGATCTCCACACGATCTCCATTTTTGATCTCATAATCGATATTGACAAGCTTTCCGTTTACTCTCGCACCGATCATCTTATTGCCGACAGCACTGTGAATGCTGTACGCGAAGTCGATCGGTGTCGACCCTGCCGGAAGGTTTTTGACATCCCCGGTAGGTGTAAAACAGTACACATTGTCAGAGAACAGGTTCAGATCACCCTTCAAAAGGTTCATAAACTCCCTGTTATCTGACATATCCCTCTGCCATTCCAGAATCTGGCGCAGCCACACAAGCTTCTCTTCCTCCTGCGTCTCCACTTTCTTGCCGTCGGAGGCCTCCTTGTATTTCCAGTGCGCTGCAATACCGTATTCTGCCGCCTTGTGCATCTCATAAGTACGGATCTGTATCTCAAAGGGCTGCCCGCTTGACCCGATCAGTGTCGTATGAAGGGACTGGTACATATTTGCCTTCGGCATTGCAATATAGTCCTTGAATCTTCCGGGGATCGGCTTGTACATCTCATGGATCACACCCAGTGCCGCGTAACAGTCCTTCACGGTATCGACGATGATACGGACCGCAAACAGATCGTAAATCTGATCGATGGTCTTGTTCTGGTTCTTCATCTTCTTGTAGATACTGAAAAAGTGCTTGATCCTTCCGTCGATCTGTGCCTTGATGCCGGCATGTTCGATATGCTCACTCACCTCGTCCACGATCGTCTGAATATATTTCTCTCTTACACTCTTCCGGATTGCGATCTTGTCAACCAGATCATAGTAAGCCTCCGGCTCCAGATATTTCAAAGACAGATCATCAAGCTCGACCTTGATCTTGGAAATACCAAGCCGCTGTGCGATCGGTGAATAGATGTCGAGAGTCTCTCTTGCAATCTCCTGCTGCTTCTCCGGCCGCATATGCTGCAGGGTACGCATGTTATGAAGTCTGTCTGCCAGTTTAACTAAAATGACACGGATATCCTTCGCCATGGCAAGGAACATCTTTCGAAGGTTCTCTGCCTGCCGCTCCAGTTTCTCCGCGTCTTTATCATTGTTTTTATCTCCATGGAAATTAAGTTTTTCCAGTTTGGTGACACCGTCCACGATCAGCGCAACGTCCGGTCCGAACTGTTCCTCAATCTCCTTCTCTGTCATAATAGTATCTTCTACCACATCATGAAGAAGTCCGGAAACGATCGTCTCCTTATCCATCTCCAGATCTGCCAGAATGATCGCTACACACAGCGGATGGATAATGTACGGTTCTCCCGACTTACGTACCTGATCCTTATGAGCCGCTGCTGCGGTCTTATATGCCTTCTCGATCAGCGAAATATCATCTGAGGGATGATATTTTCTGACACGTGCAATAAGCTCCTGATACAATGTCTCAGGAGACTGAAATTCCTCAATGGATTCTATTCTTCCATCATCAAATACAACTTCTTTTTTCTCTTCTGTTGCCATAGTCTCACCAGCACCTTATTTTGATACCCTATACACTATACTTTGCTATTATAATATTATTTCAATTACAAGTCAAAATATTTGTCATATTGCGAAGCCATACAAGTTCTTCACCCTCAAAATAAGGAGAAAGGGTCTGATATACCCTCTGATGGTATTCGTTAAGCCTTTTAAGCTCCTGTTCTGTCATCTGCTGTGGATCGATCGCATCAATGTCAAATGGTACCATCGTAAGCGTATCCAGCTTCATAAACCGGCCATATTCGGTCTTCTGCGCTTCTGTACACAGCACAAGATTTTCATGCCGGATGCCATATTTCCCCGCGCAGTAATATCCAGGCTCATTTGACAGGATCATTCCCTCTTCCAGAACGACCGCCGGTCCGTTCTCTGTAATACGGAAACGGAAGCTCTGCGGCCCCTCATGGACATTCAACAGATAGCCGACTCCGTGTCCCGTACCATGGCGAAAATCCAGCCCCTGCTCCCACAAAGGTTCTCTTGCCAGAATATCCAGATTCTGTCCACAGCAGCCATACAGGAAATGCGCTGCGCCAAGATGGAGATGTCCACGCAGAACCGCCGTATAGGCCTGCCTTTCTTCCTCCGAAATCTCTCCCAGTGCAATCGTTCTCGTAATATCCGTCGTGCCCTCCAGATAATGCCCTCCGGTGTCCATCAACAGCAGTCCCTCCGGGAAAAGCTCTACATCTGTCTCCGGCGTTGCCTCATAATGTACGATCGCGCCATGTGCCCCATAGGCAATGATCGGATCAAAGCTGGGACCAAGATAATCCTCTGCCTGTGCACGCAGCTCCTCCAGCTTCGCCGCTGCCGATATTTCCGTGATCTTCTCTTTTCCAACATGCGTTTTCAGCCAGTAGATCAGCTTTGTCACCGCAATGCCATCCTTTACATGTGCCTGCCGGATATGTCTGATCTCCGTCTGGTTTTTGATCGCCTTACTATTTACTACCGGACTTTCCTTGTCTTTGATGCTGATACCATCCGGAACACATTCCCAGAGATGGTAATTTACGCTCTGCCTGTCCGCCTGAAGAACCGTTCCTTCCGGCAATTCCTGCAAAAGTTCTTCAATCTCCTGATAGTCTGCGGTTTCCACACCCGCATTCCGAAGTTCATCCCGTATCTTCTCCGGCAGGATCTCCCGGTGCAGACAGAGGACATTCCTATTTGGGGTAATAAGCATATACGCCAGAAACACAGGAGTGTTTCTGACATCATTTCCACGCAGGTTGAGCAGCCATGCAATTTCATCCAACATCGTCAGCAATAATGCATCCGTTCCGTCCTGCTCCATCTGCCTGTGAATATCTGCAAGCTTATCCTCCCGCGAAACACCTGCATACTCGACGGAAAGCTCCCAGACAGGTTCTCTGGAAACAGGCGGCCTGCCCTTCCAGATCTCATCGACAAGATCCTCATCGGCTGCTACTGTGACCTGCTTGCCCGCCGCTTTCTGCAACAGCCGCTCCACGTAAGCCGCCGTGACAGTCCTGCCGTCAAAGCCGATTCTTCCGTGCATGGGAAGCATCTCCGACAGAAATTCCGTCACCGTCTGTACACCTGGCTGCCCCATTTTCATAAGTTCGATCGAGGTATTTTCAAGCTGTTCCTGTGCCTGCAGAAAATACCTTCCGTCCGTCCACAACAGTGCCCTCATCTGGGTAACCAGAAGTGTTCCGGCAGAACCACTGAAACCGGACATATATTCTCTCTCTTTAAAATGTTCCCCTACGTATTCCGACATATGATAATCGTCTGTCGGGATCAGATAAGCGTCCATTTTTCTTTCCTGCATCTTCTCCCGAAGCACAGTGATCTTCTCATCCGGTGTCATATTCTCCCGTATCCTTCCCTTATATCGTCTTTAATTCATACTGATCTGTTCCAAGTCCGATCTTAACCGCATGCGCGATACAGCTCTTCCATTCGGTGTCCGGATGCGTCATATGGAAATGATCATGGTCATGCTCTCCACCATGCTTCTTGATGTTCTCGCCAAGCACACTGTTTTCAACCGGTGCCATCTGGTTACAGAGATCTGCACACGCCTGATCCAGTGCAACCGGATCAAAGGATGCCAGCATTCCCACATTCGGAATAATCGGTATATCATTCTCCGCATGACAGTCACAGTTCGGAGAAACATCACAGATCAGCGATACATGGAAGCACGGTCTGTCCTTGCATACTGCCAGACTGTACTCCGCCATCTTATAATTCAGCATTGCCAGGGAACCTGCAAAATCTGCCGCAATCGCATCCTTCGGGCAGACTGCAAGACATCTTCCACAGCCAACACATTTGTCATGGTCAATATGAGCTTTGCCATTTTCAATGATCGGTGCCCCATGTGCACAGATTCTTCTGCAGGCCCCACAGCCTACACACGCGCTCGTGTTCACACTCGGTTTTCCCTCACAATGCTGCTCCATCTTGCCAGCTCTGGAACCACAGCCCATTCCGATATTCTTCAGGGTTCCCCCAAAGCCTGCCATCTCATGTCCCTTAAAATGGGTTAAAGAGATAAAGACATCCGCATCCATGATTGCGTGCCCGATCTTTGCCTCCTTGACATACTCCCCATCGATGGGTACCAGTGTCTCATCAGTGCCCTTGAGACCATCTGCGATAATCACATGGCAGCCTGTCTGATAAGGTGAAAATCCGTTTATATATGCTGTTTCCAAATGATCGATAGCATTCTTTCTGCTTCCTACATAAAGCGTGTTACAATCTGTCAGAAAGGGCTTCCCCCCGAGTTCTTTCACATAATCGGCAACCACTCTCGCATAATTGGGCCGGAGAAATGCAAGGTTTCCGTATTCTCCGAAATGAATCTTGATTGCCGCATATTTGTCCTGAAAATCAATCTGCTCAAACCCAGCCGTCTTCATAAGTCTGTGAAGCTTCTGCAATAGATTTTCATTTTCCGTTGCCTTAAATGACGTAAAATACACTTTTGCTTTTTCCATAAACTTATTCTCCTTTTCTGTGTTCCCGCAATTGTCGGCGCATCCCCTCGCCACTTCACACTGCACTAATCAAACTGATGAAATCTCTCGATCATGATCGCATACTGCTCTTTGATCTTCAGATAAAGTCCTATCGTGTCCTCCTTTTCTTTCTCAAATTCTCCAATGATCTTATCATAATTGCGCACAAGGCTGTTGACCACATTCGCATTGATCTTGCCGTTCTCTGCATCTCCCTGCATGATAGCCAGTATCTTTTCCTTGCTGAAGGCTTCCTTGTAGCTTCGTTTCCCATATAAAGCACTTAAAATATCCGCCACCGCAATGATCTGTTGCGGCAGGGTCAGGTCTTCTGCCTTGAGTCCTCTGTGATATCCGGTGCCATCAAGCTTTTCATGATGTCTTACCGCAATCTGCAGCACATCATCATCCACAACACCCTCCAGGATCATCTCCGTGATCCGGACATGTGCTTTCATGATCTTCATCTCATCATCGCTCAGCCTTCCCGTAGACTCCAGAATATTTAGCGGGATTGCAATCTTTCCAAGATCATGCAGCAGAGCTCCATAATGAAGGTCCCTCAGTTCCTTTCCGGTCAGTCTCGCCAGTCGTCCAAGCTTCTCTGCAAAATTCACCGTTGCAAGCGTATGGATCACGGTATGCTCACTTCTGAAATCGATGGTGTAGACCAGCATCTCCAGAAAACCTCTCTTGTATTTCTCTGAAAAGGCTCTCTTGGCAAGCAGCACATCCAGCTCCTTCCGGTAGGTTCCGTCTACCAGATTCGCCATAATGTTGTACCGTTTCTCCGCTTTCTGGAAAATATCAAGTGCCGCTGCGGAAAACTTGATATTCGCGTATTTTGTAAAATAATCTTTCTCTATCTTCTCATCCTTCAGATGCAGGATGGTATCCATCTTGTCCGCCACATTCAAAAGCTCGATCACATGCAGATATCTGGTCTGGATCATATTATAGCGATTATAGTCCAGATGGTGATACAGGATCACCTCGGCCTTATCCCCGATCGGGGAAAGATATTTTAAAAACAAAAATCCGTAAATCGAATGAGGCCACAGGTTCTTGGTCTCAAAATCCGTCACATTTTTTACATTGTCTTCTTTATATAAACCGATATCATGCAAAATACCAAGCATGGTATAATCCACCATATCCTGCTCTGTATAGTGCTGCTCCGTGTATGTATTTTCATACTCCATCATCTTATACAGGATATAACCGGTAATCTCACCATGGTTCATAATCTTCTGGTTGATAATTCCCAGTGTTTTCCTTATGATTTCATTGACATCTTTACTGCTGATGATACTCATTCACGGTTTCCTCGCTCTTACATCAATCGTTTTTTAGGGCCTGCTTTATTTATTATCGCATATCGTATTTCAACTGGTCAACATTCCTGTCCTATTTCCGTCAAAATCTGCCATTCTCCGCTATGACAATTCCCGCATTTTCCTGCGATACACCCCTGCAAAATATACATTTCCCGCAAGTGCCGTGATCCCGAAAGAAAAGATATACAACAAATAAAGAGACGTTATCGTTCCAAAATAGGCAAATACCGTATAAATCCAGGCCACACGGAAAATACAGGAGCCCATAATGACAATGATCGTAGGTACAAGACTCTTGCCAAGGCTTCTGGCCGCCGCAATGGATGCATCCATAAACGCAGACACACAGTAGGAAAATCCCATAATCCTTATCCGCAGCATGCCTGCTTCGATCACTGTCTTATCCGAAGATAATATCGACAAAAACTGCGTTCCAAACAACTCCATCACCGCACCAAATACCGCCGCAATGGCAAAAGCATAGAATACACACCAAAGATAGCTCTTTAATATCCTGTCTCTTTTCTTCGCCCCATAGTTCTGCCCCATAAAGCTTCCGCAGGCTGTATAAAATGCAGCCATCATATCGTAGATCAGAGTATCTGCATTCATGGCAGCCGAATTTCCCGCAACCATTGTCGCATCAAAAGAGTTGACCCCCATCTGCACGAAAAGATTTGCTATATAGAAGATCGCATTCTGCAATCCAGAGGGAAGTCCGATCCGCAGCACACGGATTGCTTTATCTTTGCTTATTTTCAGATACTCGCGCCGCAGTCCATAGGCTTCCTTCGTCTTTAAAAGCCCTCTCAGAACCAGAAATGCGGACAGATACTGTGACAGGATACTGGCAAGTGCTACGCCTTCTACCTCCATACCGCACACGATTACAAAAAAGAGATTCAAAATGACATTGACCACTCCGGAAATCGCCAAAAAGATCAGTGGCTTTCTCGTATTTCCAACAGCACTGAACACCGCATTTCCAAAATTGTACAGTGCAAGTGCCGGCATTCCCAGCAGATAAATCCTCATATACAGAGCGGCTGCCTTTAAGAGCTCCGGCTTTGTCTTCATCAGTTCCAGAATCAATCCTGCCGAGGAAATTCCGATCACCAGAAGCACCAGTCCACAGAACAGGGCGATCAGTGCGGATGTATGTACCGTCTCCCGGATGTCTTTCTCTTTTCCGGCACCAACTGCAAGAGCCACAATAATATTCATCCCGCTGGCAACCCCGATCAAAAATCCCGTATATAACGCAATCAGAAGTGAGGTGGACCCCACTGCCCCCAGCGCATGTGAGCCTACAAACTGCCCTACAACCGCCACATCCGCCATGTTGAACAGCACCTGCAAAAGATTCGTGCACATAAGCGGCAGGCTGAAAATAAAGATATTCTTTCTTAACGATCCCTCTGTCAGACTGATTGCTTTCTGGCTCATTCCTCTCACTCCTCATCTGTATTTCCGATTTTTGATTTTATTCTTGTTCCCTCCGGCTGTCAAGTAAGACAAAAATGACCGGCATAACCGGTCATTCTCATCCATTCTTTATTGCAATATTACAATGCTCTTTATGATAATTACAGTGCTTTTTTAGGACACGCTTTTACACACTCCATACACAGGATACACTCTGTTCCGTTTTTACGTCTCCTCGAATTATCCGTCACATCCACATTCATCGGGCACACTCTCTTACATTTCCCACAGGAAACACATTTTTGCTTATCACATTTGATCCGCAGGAAAGAGAAGTAGCTCATCGGCTTCAAAAACACAGTGATCGGACATACATATTTACAGAAAGCCCTGTTATCCTTAAACGCAAACGCAAGGCCAATGCCGACAGCATAATACAGTATATTCCCGATCAGGAAGGCCCAGAACATGATCCTCTCCAGATTTCCCACATGGCTTAAAAACAGGGCTGCCACAAACAGCAGGGAAGCCGCGAAGGTGATATAACGGATAAATCCAAGTTTCTTTCTCTCCTCCTTCGGCTCTTTATAAGGAAGAAAGTCGAGAACCATCGCCGTCCAACAGGCAAATCCGCACCAGCCTCTTCCGAAGATAAGCGGTCCGAAGATTTTAGCCACTGCATAATGGATCGTAGCCGCCTCAAACACTCCTGTAAAAAGATAATACCAGAAACCCTCGATCTGCATGTTTTCATTACAGATTAACCCCAGATATACCAGCATATACGTCCCTACAAGAACCTGTACAATCCTGCGGGCATATTTATTTTGCATCTGGAACAAAAAGAGCCCTAAAGCAATCGCAGACCCTATGTAACTAAAATTAAACAGATAGAAAATATTATCCATTGTCAGCCACAACGTAACTGCCACTGTCTCAAAAACAACCCACATAACCAGTGGAATCCATTTGCCATTCATTTTCATCCTTTGTCCCTCCTCAGCTTCTGTTCAGCTCATATACCTTCTCAAGTGCCTTTTCCGGTTCCACTACAATATCCGGCATAATCGGCTCACCGGCCTTGCTTTTGTCAATACGATACCATCTCTTGTAGGAAACAGTCAGAGGCATTCCAGAGTTTGGAAGTTGGAAAAACAGACAGTCTCCATAGCTGTCAGGCAGATTCCCGGATGGACTTCCAACGATTGTTCCTAGTCCATTATCCTGTATCAACATTGCAAAGTCCATCGCTGCACTGTAGGTCCATGTATCCGTCAGCACATATAGATTTCCCTTGAAAACAGCCGCCTTCTTCTGATTTTGGTAAACAATATCTTTGTTCTCCTTCAGATACGGACCAAGACGTACCCCGCAATCCCAGCTTTTATATTCTTCTACATCAATATATTGCAGGAACTCATTGGCTACCCAGGAATTACCTCCGCCATTCCCACGCAGATCAACCACAACATTTCCAATATCCTTACGGAGAACCTTCTGAAAAAACTCACCCAGTACCCTTTCATACTCCTCGTCACACACACAAGACTTCAACGTAAAAATACCAAGATCATTTTCTTTATCAATATCATAATATACCCATTTGCCGTCTTCTTCTCCTGCCTGATACCCTTTTACCAAATCAAGACTCACAAATTGAAACTTATGCGTAATTTCCTTTTCATTCACCTGAAAAGTCATCGTGACTCCATCCGAAGTATCGACTCCGCACATTTGCAGAATACTCTCCGTTACAATTCCGTTTCCCCAAAAACATGCCTCTGCATAATAGTCTGTCTCATAAGAGCACATTTCTTTATAGGTATTCAAAAGTTCCTGACTTGAAATTCCATTAATGGTTACCGGATTTCCATAACTGTGTATCAGATCAAAATCATCCACATACCTCTCATCATCGTTCTGAAGATACACTCTCGTATGTCCATCATGAAGTGTGGCAACAATCCGTGAAGCTGCCCGATACAACTCCAGTAACGACACGAATTCCCCAATTGAACTCTTTTCCTTTTCATACTGTGCCTGTACAAGTTTGTCCTTGCCGGAACCATCCAGCCATGCAGGATGACGACGTTTCAGGCATTTCATCAAATAAGCCAGATCTTCTCTCGCCTCTTCGCCGCTCAGAGTATCATCCATTCCATATTCTGATGGTGCAAACTCTTCCACCGTCCCTCTGTAAGGATCGATCCATAGTTTATAGCTGCCGTACAAAACTCCTGCCAAAACTATCAATATTGCTGCAACAACGGCACACATCTTTCCAATTTTCTTACCCATCCGTTTTCCCCTATCTATTCTCCGGTGCTCATTCCGTCACCGTAAAAGAATGCTCACTATCATAATCCTCCCGCAGATAATATGTCAATTTACCGTTTGTTTGATCATAGACAATGCTCCAAACCGTTTTCGCAAACTCTTCTCCCATCTCCTTCTGGCACACGCTCTGCAGGGCATTTTTCATCTGCCAGATAAAAGTTTGTCACAACAGGTGTTTCTGTAATGATCAGCTCATTATCCACATATTCTGCCACAACACTCTTACCCGTGCTGTCCGCGATCGCCAGGTGATGCATCATTCCCGCCGAACTGTGCATATCATATTGTTCCAACAGTTCAACTGCTTCCCAGACATTCGACGCATGGTCCAGCAGAAGCCGTATTGCCGTCGTGGTAGTGAGGTCAGGCTTTGCGTTATCCTGAGCCGTGTTCTCATTCACATCGATGATCAGATCTGCCACACACAGGCCCTTTTCATTCATGCCATCAAGCGGTACATAAATAGAGGCCAGTGCCATCATCTGATTGGTAAACCCTTCCGGAAGATACCCCTCTCCAAACCCCAGATAATCCATGTTACAGGTCGAAACCGATGCGTACCCATTCTCCGGCTTCGTCTCTACGATCATGATCGTGGCATCCTCCCAGTCGTAATTTCTGCCAAACAGCCACTCCCCATCTGCGCCCTGCGCCTGAACAGTACTGCAGCCCTGCTTCTGTGTCTCCGGCTCTACGCTGTAAAAACCATGTGACAAAAATTCCGTGATATAATATCCGACTTCCTCATCGGAGGCTGCACCTCCTTTTGCAAGGAAATCATCAAATCCATAGTTACCCTCATAACGCATTGTATATGCTCTGTCATCCAGCTTCTTGATCGTTCCCATGGCAGTAAGCTGTTCCCGAAACATAAAATATCCTCCTATTATTAAAAACACGAGCAACAAAAGAACTGCTACCAGAATAATGCCTAATACTTTCTTTGCCTTTTTCATCTCTTTCGTCTCCATGTGTCACAATTTCATATTTGAACAATACCTGTAACAGTTGTTAAAATAACTATAGCTTCTTGGCACAATTCCGTCTATTTCTCAGCAGCCAACCTGCCGAAAATGAAAGATAAGATGCAAAAATCCTCCTCTAATCTGCCGCCTTATCCATGATACACAGAGTCAAAATCAGCCTGTGACATCATCTTTTACCGTTTTTGATATCACAGGCTGGTCATAAAATTAAAAGCTATTTTCTGTAAGTAACGGTCATGCTCTTCATCCCGGAAGCCGTCTTCCCGATCACGTAAAACAGAAAGCCAATCGGCCTTTGATAAAAAGCAAGCGGCACCGCAGGATCATAGAGCGATTTTCTGCGATACTCCTGCGTCCAATAGTTTCCATCTTCCGTCTCATATTCCATCCCTTTGACATAGGCAAGTGACATTCCCCGAAACAATGCTCATGTACGGTAAAGAAGCAAGCAACCGAAAACAAGAGATAGACCGCCAGCACCACACTATTCCGAACCAA
>CAKRPS010000009.1 GCA_934385475.1 uncultured Lachnospiraceae bacterium
GTTCCCCAAATTATACGGAATAGCAGGGGTACTGTCATATCTAATTTATTGTTGCTTCTTTACCAACCATGAGCATTTGTACAGGGATTGTTATTGGTTACGCTGCTGAAAACAGCACAGGCACGCTTTTCATTCAAAAAAGCATATGTGAACGATGCAATACTGCTGATACAGTATATGGTAATTCAGCTTTTTTGCATTATTCAGACTGGGTAAAAAGCTTGCTTTATGGAGAAAGTATGATCATGAACAGCAGCCGCCAGAGCATTGTGCCGATACTGGTCAGTATGCTGGTTACCTGCGTGGCAGGTCTTTTTTTTATTGCAGAAAATCAAATTGACAAAATCTTTCAATAGAGATAATATATCAGTGATATATAGCACTGATATATTATCTCTATTTGTTATGGTAATGAGAAAAAACTTCGTTTTGAAATTGATAATAAAGATGAACAGGCAGGGAATATGGAAGAAATAAGCAGCACACAACAGCAGATATTGAATGTTGGGAAAAAAGAATTTCTGGAGCATGGCTTTAAGGGGGCATCACTCAGGCAGATCGTGAAACAGGCGGGGTTTACCCTTGGCGCTTTTTACGGCTACTATCAGTCGAAGGAAGAATTGTTTGATGCGCTTGTGAAGGAGACGGCTGACTACATTATAGTTTTCATACAGGAAATTTACGATGAAGTAAAAATGTATCCGTCAAAGGAGCGGGCGGGGCAGATGATGGATTGCTTCGCAAGGAGACAGCCGGAAATAGTGGACTATCTGCTAGAGCACAGAGAGGAACTGCGGCTGCTCCTGATGAAAGCGGAGGGAACCCGGTACGAAACCTTTTTTGAGACGATGGCGGCGATCAGTGAAAAAAATGTAGGGGAGAACATTCTGTGGATCAGCAGGCAGAATATGACGTTTCGGCTGTTGATCCATGCGTATTACCGGCTGTTGATCCAGGTGGTCCTTGGTGGCGGTGACCGGGAAAGTGTTCTGAAAGCAATGATGGATATTCAATCATTTTTTTATTACGGTTTTCAATATTTCATGAAGGAGGAAAACGAACAATGATGAAGTACAAGGGAAACTATTTCAGTCTGATCACAATGGTAATAAAAAAGCCGATGGTCCGGCAGTACGGTAAGGAACAGACAAAAAAGTGGCTGAAAGGGGCGAAAACCGTCTATAAGCAGATGCTTGCAGAAACAGAAGATATCGGCGCGGATAACCCGATGGTGGGCAATATTTATTCAGGTTTTGTTTTTATGGCAATCTGGAAAGCGGCAGACGGCGCGATCAAGGTAGAGGATTTTAACCGTGTAGCGGCAGAAATGATGGATCGTCCTATTGTACGGAAACTAAAAGGTGGGACAGATATGAACAAGCAGAAGGATCGGGATGAGATGAACGCGCAGTTTCACCGCCTGGCAGACTGGGCAGAAGCGCATCCGCAATATAAAGATAAAACGTGGGATTTCCATTTTGATGAGGAAAAGCACAAGGACGGTATCTATTATTATTTTACCAGATGTCCCATGGAGACTTATGCCAGAGAGCATGGTTATATGGAAGTGTTGCCGGTGTGCTGTAATCTGGATTTCTGTACGGCGAAGCTGCGTCATGCAAATCTGTATCGGGAGCAGACGCTTTCCGAAGGAGGAAAAATGTGTGATTACTGGTTTGTGGGAGATCAGGTAAAGAATCCACAATAGAACAGAAGGAGTATGGAGAGGGAATATGGGATTTCTGAAAAGCAAGTATGAGCGCCAACTGGACAGCCTGATGATGAAGATCGATACCAATATGTCAAACAATTATAAAGATAATGCGCAGGCAGATATGAGAGAACTTGAAGCGACCTTCAGGCAGTACAGTGAGC
Source organism: uncultured Lachnospiraceae bacterium (assembly GCA_934385475.1). Classification (GTDB taxonomy): domain Bacteria; phylum Bacillota; class Clostridia; order Lachnospirales; family Lachnospiraceae; genus UBA3282. The sequence continues at coordinate 1,876 of CAKRPS010000009.1, forward strand.
AGGGAGTGTTGAAGGAAAAGACGCGCATTTATTATGAAAAGCAGTTGGAATTGTATCGGGAAAAATTAAAGGGATATACGCATAAGGACCAGAAACCATACTGGACTTAAGGAGTGCGGCAACAGGCCGGTGCAGAAAAAGCACCGGCTTAGTTTTTGCTGTTTGGCAGTCAGAAGTCAGTACGCAGAAAATATTTTTCATTTAAGGTTTTTTTAATAATTCCCATGCTACACTTGCAACATCAGGAGCGCCTGTAAAGCGAAAAACGGACTTTTCCGGCGCTTACAAATCAGAAAAAAGAGGTGCAATATGTTTTGGCGAATATTAAAACGGGACTTGAAACGTAAGAGGACGATGAACATGATTTTGCTGCTGTTCATCCTGTTAGCGTCCATGTTTCTGGCAAGCAGTGCAAACAATCTGGTGACAGTGACGGGAACAGTGGATCGCTTCATCGAGATGTCCGAGGTGCCGGATCTTTTCGTGCTGGCCCTGGCACAGGGGGAGGAAGATCCAATCCGGGATTTCATAGAGAAGAACCCGGGGGTTAAGAAATATGATGTGCAGGATACAGTTGGTATACAGAATGATCAGGTTGAGATCCTTTACCGGAAGGATGAGAATAAGGCAGAAAAGAGTCATTACGAGAAGAGTAATACGCTTTCGATACAGGCAGTTCCGGACACCTATATGAAGGTGTTTGACGAGGACGGAAAGGAACTGGTTCTTAGACCGGGAGAGATTGCGCTGGCAAGGCTTGAGGCGGAAAACAACCATCTGCAAAAGGGAGACCGGATCGCGATCACCGTCGGCGACGTTCGCAAGGAGTTTACGGTCGCTGCATTGACCAAGGATGCGGTGTTTGGCACAAGTTTCATGGGATTTAAGCGCAACATCATATCGAAGGAAGATTTTGAAGACTACACAGCGCAGGACGGATTGACGATCACGCGCATCTACGATGTGGATTATGCAGATCAGGCACAGTTTGAAAAGGACTATAAAGCGCAGAAGTTTAATGTGATCTCCGGGGTAGAGAAGAAACTGATCCCGATGTGCTACGTATTCGATCTGTTGGTTGCCGGAATATTGATCCTGGTCAGCATCTGTCTGATTCTGATCGCGTTTCTTGTCTTAAAGTTTACGATCTCTTTTACCCTGCAGGAGGATTACAAGGAGATCGGCATTATGAAAGCGATCGGTCTGAAGGATCGGGATGTCCGAAAGATATATCTAGTGAAATATCTGGGACTTGCGGTCGTCGGAGCGGTGACCGGATTCTTCTGCAGTATTCCGTTCGGAAAGGTTATGTTGGAGCAGGCGGTTGTCAATGTAGTAGTGGATTCTGAGGGAGGAGGCCTGCCGGTGAATATGCTGGCAAGCGCTCTGGTGATCCTGATCGTGCTGTTGTTCTGCAATCACTGTACTGGAAGGACTAAAAAAATATCTGCCATCGAGGCGATCCGCAGTGGATCTTCCGGAGAACGTTTTTCACCGAAACATATGAATCTTTTCCGGCATAAGAGCATGGGGGTTCCGGAGTTTCTGGCAGTGAATGATGTGGTAAATCAAAAGAGCAGATTTGCAGTGCTGCTGCTCAACTTTATGCTCGGTACGGCGATGATCCTTCTGCCGCTCAGCGCATGGACTACATTGAAGGGAGAGGATATCGTGTATTCTTTCGGCGTATGGAAATCGGATCTCTACGTGGAAAGTGGGATGGAAAACCGCATGATAGCACACGGAGAGGATGGCATCCGGGAGGCGCAGGAGTATCTGGATGAGCTAGAGGACGCACTTGCGCAGGAAAATATCGGGGCAGAGACAGGGATGCAGATCGGATTTATCTTTGTGGGGTATGCGCAGGATGATGAGGATACGTATGCGTGCCTTGCCATGCAGCCTATCGGAGAATGGGAGCAGCATCTGACCATTCTGGATGGCAGGGAACCGGTTCATGAAAATGAGATTGCTATCACGGAGGTTTCCGCGGAGGACATGGGAGTTTCGATAGGAGACAGTATTCATCTGAGCTATACGGATGGCGACCATGAATATCTGATCACGGGAACGTACCAGACAATGATGAATATGGGAAAAGGAATATGGCTTCCGAAGGCAGCAAAGCCGGACGGCAGTTATCTGGCAGGCATGTATGCTTTTCAGATTGCACTGGATGAGCCGGAGCAGAGGGATGCGGCAGTGAAAATCTTGGAGAAAGAGTTTCCGGAGATAAAGATCTATCAGGGAACAGAGTGGTTGAACGATATGTGCGGACTGGATAGTATCATCGGGCAGATCACAAATGTAACGGCGGCGATCACGATCGTTGTCCTTGCGATCAGCGCGCTGCTCACAATCCTGATGGTGCGGACATTTCTGACCAAAGAGCGGGGCGATATTGCGCTTATGAAAAGCATGGGCTTTCGCAATATCACGATCAGAAGATGGCAGAGCGCGAGGATCCTGCTGGTGCTTGTGACAGCGATCGTACTTGGAACGATTCTGACCAGACTGATCGCGCCGGCAACGATGGGGCAGATATTTGCCATGATGGGAGCGCGCAGAATGAAGCTGACGATCGATCCGGTTTTGAGCTATGTAATTTACCCGCTGCTGATGATCGCGGTAACGGGAGCGGCGGCGCTGCTGAGTACAGGAGGGATCCGAAGGATCGATGTAAAGGAAGTCAACAGTATCGAATAGAAAAGCGTGTGGGATAACAGGCGCGGAAAGAGGGAGAGATGAGTTCATTAAAAGTAAAGGATCTGTGTAAGACCTACATTGTAAATAAGAGACAGAACAATGTTCTGAGGAATGTCAATCTGGAGATCAAAGAAGGAGAGATGGTGGCTGTCATGGGACCGTCCGGCTCCGGAAAATCAACGCTTCTGTACACGGTCAGCGGGATGGATGAACCGACTGCCGGAAGAGTGGATTACTTTGGAAAGGATCTGGGCAGCCTTTCCGCTTCGGAGATCAGCGATGTGCGTCTGGACAATATGGGCTTTATTTTTCAGCAGATGTACATGTTAAAAAATCTCAGTATTTATGATAATATTATTTTGCCGGCGTACCAGTCGGGCAAGAATAAAGGCAAAGAGAAAAAACAGCAGATCGACGAACGTGCAAAACAGCTTATGCAGAAAATGGGGATCAGTGACATTGCGCAGAATGGCGTGAATGAGGTTTCCGGAGGACAGCTCCAGAGGGCGTGTATCTGTCGTAGCCTGATCAATCAGCCGAAGATGATCTTTGCAGATGAGCCGACCGGGGCACTGAATCAGCAGAACTCCAGAGAAGTGATGAAGGAGCTTGTGAGGATCAATGCGGAGGGTACGACGATCATGCTGGTCACCCATGACATGCGGGTCGCAGCCAAGAGCGACAGGGTGTTGTATATCGAGGACGGGAACATCAAAGGAGAGTACACCTTTGGAAAGTTTAAGTCGGAAGAGGAGACGAGAAGCAGAGAAAAGAAACTCAGTGACTGGCTGATGGAGATGGGTTGGTAGAAAGGCATTACTATGAAGGATATCCTGCTGGTGGAAGATCATGAAGAACTGAATCAACTGATGTGTACCTTTCTTTCCAGGGCAGGATATTCTGTGCAGGGAGTTACGAACGGAGAGGAGGCGCTTTCTTCTTTTCAGGAGGAGGGGGCCAGACTGATCATTCTGGATGTGTCACTGCCACGGATGGATGGCTTTGCGGTCTGTCAGGCAGTTCGGGAGAAATCGGATGTACCGCTTTTGTTTCTGAGTGCGAGAGTGGATAAGGAAGATAAGATGAACGGTTATCTTCTGGGGGCGGACGATTACATCGAAAAGCCGGTAGATATGGATATTTTACTGGCCAAGGTGTCCGCGCTGATGCACCGCAATTATGATGGCAGAGAGGAGAAGCTGATCCGGGCAGGAGATGTTACCATTGACGTACAGGGGCAGAAAGCCTATTTAAGGGAGCAGCCGCTTGTATTAAATGTCAAGGAATATGAACTGCTATCCCTGCTTGTGAAAAATGCAGGGAAGGTGCTCCGAAAAGAGTTTCTTTTCAATGAAATCTGGGGTGTGGATTGCTTTAGCGAGAACCAGACCTTGACGGTACATATCAAAATGCTCCGTGATAAGATTGAGGAAGATCCCAGAAAACCACAGCGGATCAGAACGGTGTGGGGAGTAGGATATATTTATGAGGAAATATAATTATTTACTGGCCGGTGTTATCGTTGCCTATTTCGTTGCGGCATGTCTCTTGTGGCAGATATCCGTACAGCAACAGGAACGCTGCGATATGGGATATAAGGCAGAGGTAAATGATCTGCTTTTCAAAGCACAGGAGGGAGTTCCGATAGAAGAACTGTTGGACACCTCCTGTGTCTATATTAAGGCGGTTCATTTTCTGCCGGTGGCAGGGTTACAGGACGATGGAAAACAGCAGGCTTTTTTTGCAAACCGGAATCAACTGCATACTGTGATAAAACCCCTTTACATACAACAGAAATGTGAGGGGTATTTGTGTTTTGACTATCGTATTCCCGTACAGAAACAATTATTCTGGGTCGATGAAATGACATTATTGTTGACATTTCTGCTTGTTATGGGAATATTAGTGTATGTGCGAAATAAACTACTCATGCCGTTTGTAAAATTTCAGGAAATGCCTTATGAGCTTGCCAAGGGTCATCTGCGGGAGGAGATACCGGAAAGCAGGAACCGGTATTTCGGAAGATTTCTCTGGGGTATTTCCATGTTGAGGGATACTCTGCAAAGCACCAGAAAAAGAGAACTTGAGCTTGCCAGAGAAAAAAAGACGATGATCCTGTCCATTTCCCATGATATCAAGATTCCGCTCAGCGCGATCAAGCTGTATGCCAGAAGCCTTTATGAGGGGCTTGCAGAGAATGAGCAGGACAGAAAAGAGTGTGGGCACAGGATTGAAGAGCATGCAGATGAGATAGAGGGATTTGTAAAAAAGATTATGGAGACCTCCAGAGAAGAAGTGGTTTCGGTCGAAGTGCAGAATGGAGAGTTTTACATGAAAGATTATGTAAACCGAATTGCAGAACTGTACCAAGATAAATGCGCAACAAGAATGGTGGATTTTCAAATTGAAAGTTATGTAAACCATTTACTCAAAGGAGATTTGGAGCGCGCGATTGAAGTCATGGAGAATCTTATGGAAAATGCGCTGAAATATGGTGATGGAAGAAGGATTACGATCTCTTTCCATGAGGAGGACGGTTGCCAGGTCATAGACGTTTTCAACACAGGAGAGGTGATCCAGAGGCAGGAGATCCTGCATCTGTTTGACAGCTTTTTCCGGGGGAGCAACGCAAAGGGAAAAGAGGGAAACGGCCTCGGTCTCTATATCTGTAAGCAGATCATGCAAAAGATGGGCGGAGAAGTTTATGTGCAGACAAGGGCAGAGGGAATGAGCTTCTGCCTGGTGTTTATGCAGTAGGAGGGAGAAAGTTCAATTATGAAAAACAAAAAGAGAATATCAGCTATTTCCGTTGTACTTCTGCTTGTCCTGTTCTTGTATGGGAGCAATGGAAAGAATGCGGCGTTGGATCATTTTGATGATGCGTCGGTGCCGATCTATGCAGGAGAGGCAAGCGTGACGGTGAACAATGGAGTTCCCTTTTTTACCATGGGAGATCTGACACCCGAATCGTTTGAATACTACAGTGATCTGGATGCTATCGGACGATGTGGCCCGGCCTATGCCTGTGTCGGACAGGATCTGATGCCGACGCAGGAGAGGGGAGATATCAGCAGTGTCAAACCAACCGGTTGGCAGGAAACTACATACGATGACATAGACGGAGAAATGCTGTACAACAGATGTCATCTGATCGGATTCCAGCTTACGGCGGAGGATGCCAATGAGAAAAATCTGATTACCGGGACAAGATATTTTAATGTGCAGGGGATGCTTCCATATGAAAATCAGGTGGCAGAGTATATAAAAGATACAGGAAACCATGTTCTTTATCGGGTGACACCCTTTTTTGATGGGGATAATCTTGTGGCGAACGGGGTATTGATGGAAGCGTATTCCGTGGAGGATAACGGAGCCGGAGTGAGCTTCTGTGTGTACGTTTTTAACATACAGCCGGGTGTCACAATCGATTATGCAAACGGTGAGAGTACAGAGACTGCAGAGGAACTTCCGGAAGAACCGGAGCCACAGCCGGAACAGACCCAGAGTGTAGAACCTGCTCCGGAGACAACCAACACCACAGCATCCTATATTCTGAATACGAACACTCATGAATTTCATATTCCTTCCTGTTCCAGCGTGGATCAGATGAAGGAGTCCAATAAGAAGGCGTTTAATGGAACAAGGGATGAGGCGATCGCGCAGGGCTATGACCCGTGCAAGAGATGTAATCCCTAAAAGGGACGTGACAAAACGCAGAAGATTCTTTATAATAAAGCTTACTGTGTATAGGGAAGCCGTATCGGGAAAAACTATGAAAAAAGAATTGTAATTCAGGTATGGAGGAGATTATGAGACGAAGAAAAGCAGCAGTTTTGTTGATGATGACAGGGTTGTGTGTGGTATTGCTTACAGCCTGCGGAAAAGCGAAAACGGAGGAAGAAGTTCCTTCGGATGATCCGCTTGAGGTTCTGACAACCGTATGGGATAACTATGGGGAAGAAGAGAAATTTGAGGTGGTAGGAGGTAATCGGGGAGCGATGGTGACAGATGCCCCGGGAGCCTTTGATCTGTCAGATGCAGAGGCGGCAGATGTCGAGATTGCTGTGCCGGAGAAGGCGATACCTCTGATCAAGAGTGCGGCATCGCTCACACACATGCTTCTGCCAAACACCTTTACCTGTGGAGCCTATGCGACAGCGGGGGCGGTGGACAGTGCAGACCTGGCTACAGCACTCAGGGATAATATTCAGAAAAGACACTGGCTAGACGGTGTGCCGGACAAGCTTGTGATCCTTTCGCTGGACAACTGTATTGTTGCGGCTTATGGCAATGAGGACATTATCAATACGTTCCGGGATAAGGTGCAGGAGGCATATCCGGTTGCGCAAGTTGTCTATGAGGAAACAATCGAATAATTGTATCATTCAAGCTTTTGCGGGATTGTCACGCTGTGTGGAATCGTGTATAATAACAGCTATAGAATTAGCTATTCAACACCACATTTTTTCAAAGAGAGGTATATGCGATGAAATTGATGAACATTAGTGATCCGGAGAAGTTTTTTGAAGTAATCAATGAATGTAAAGGTACTGTGGAACTGGTGACACAGGAAGGCGACAGACTGAACCTGAAATCCCAGCTCACAAAATATGTTGCATTGACCAAGCTCTTTGCAGATAATGCAATTCCGGAGATGGAGATCGTGGCACATGATCCCGAGGATGTAAACCGTCTTCTGGAGTACATGGTCGGTGGAATGTAAGATCTTTTGACAGTTAATTAGGCGGATGAAGGAAGAATCCTGTGAGAGCAGGATTCTTTTTCCGATTATGGGTTCATGAAAACATGCGCAAAGAGCGTGCGCAGAAATGAGGATTAAGATGCACAATGAACTGACAGAACAGGACATTAAGAAAATGGAAGAGGAGATAGAATACCGGAAGCTGGTGGTGAGAAAGAATGCGCTGGAGGATGTGAAGGAGGCGCGTGCGCAGGGAGACCTGAGCGAGAACTTTGAGTATTACGCTGCCAAAAAGTTTAAGAATCAGAATGAGAGCCGTATCCGGTACCTTGAGAGAATGATCAAGACGGCGGTAGTTGTCTCGGATGAGTCGGCTGAGGACGAGGTCGGCATGAACAACACGGTGGAAGTCTTTTTTGAGGAAGACGGACTTACGGAGAAGTATAAGCTTGTGACCACCGTGCGCGGCAATTCGCTCGAGGGGCTGATCAGCACGGAATCGCCGCTTGGAAAAGCACTTCTTGGACATAAGGTGAATGACCGGGTGTACGTGGAGGTAAAGCCGGGAATCGGCTACTATGTGGTTGTCAAGGCGATTGAGAACACTTCAGATGGAGATGACAAGCTGAGAAGCTTTTAGGCGCATAAATAAAAAACGTGCTTCATAGACTTTATTGAGATGTGACAAGCTGTGTCAGAGGAAACACATCAAGATGGAGGAAAGAGCATGTACGAAAATAAACGGATATCCGAATTGCTGCGGATTCTGAAAACGAACGCCGAGAGTGGACTTGACGGACGGGAAGCATTAAAGCGCCGGGAACAGTATGGGCCGAACCGTTTGAAGGATCAGGAGCAGAAGACGATAGGACAGATGATTCTGGGACAGCTTAATGATCCGCTGATCCTGATCCTGGTGGTAGCCATGGCAATTTCCATGATGCTGAATGAATTTGGGGATGCGATCATTATCGTAGTGGTGGTAGCCTTAAATGCCACGGTGGGTATCATTCAGGAAGGCAAAGCCGGCCGGGCGGTGGAGGCGCTCAAGAAGATATCGAGTCCGCAGGCGACCGTCATACGTGATGGAGAGCGGATGAGGGTGGATGCCGATGAACTGGTTCTGGGCGACATTGTCCTGCTGGAAGCCGGCAATATGGTACCGGCTGATCTGCGGCTGCTCGAATCGATCGGAATGTATGCGGAGGAATCGACCCTGACCGGGGAGTCTGTTCCGGTAGAGAAAAAGGCAGAGTATGTCGAGGAGGGACAACCGGATAACAGCGTTCCCAATATGGTCTATATGTCTACCTACATTACCAAGGGCAGAGGCAAGGGGGTCGTGGTATCGACCGGCATGGATACGAAGATCGGGCATATTGCGGATATGCTCCATGGAAAAGAAAAGCTCACGCCTTTGCAGGAAAAGCTGGGAGAGCTTGGAAAGGTACTGAGCTTTCTGGCAGTTGCCGTCTGTGTATTGTTGTTTCTGGTAGCGGTATTCCAGAAACGGAATGTGGGAGAGATGTTGCTGACCTCGGTGTCTCTGGCGGTTGCGGCGGTGCCGGAGGGGCTTCCGGCGATCGTTACGATCGTGCTCGCACTGAGCGTTTCCCGTATGGTCCGCGCAAGGACGATCGTGCGCAGACTGGCTTCGGTGGAAACATTGGGGGCTGTGGAGATTGTGTGCTCCGATAAGACCGGAACGTTGACACAGAACCGGATGACGGTGATGGAGTGCTGTCTGGAAGGAACCGTGTACGACCGGACAAAGCTGGCTGGTATGCTGGCGGGATGGGAGCATGCAGAAGGGGAGAATTCTGCGGTGTCTCACTTTGTCAGAGGCAGTATTCTGTGTAACGATTCGGTACTTCTGGAGGAAGGAGAACTGGGAGACCCGACCGAGATGGCACTTGTGCATCTGGCGGATGATTCCGGGATACCTTACCGCAGGATCCGTGAAAAATATCCCCGTGTGGACGAGAGGGGATTTGACTCAGAGCGTAAGATGATGACCACGGTGCACAGAATGCCCGGTGGAGAGCAGTTTTCCTATACAAAGGGTGCGGCAGAGAGGGTTCTTGGCGTATGCAGCAGACAGTACAGACAGGGAACGATAACGAAGCTGGATGAACGCAGCCGTGAAGAGATTGAGAGAATGCAGCACAGGCTGATGCAGGAAGGCCGGAGGGTGCTGGCTCTTGCTATGAACCCGGAGGGCACAGCGGAGGAAAAAAATCTGGTTTTTCTCGGGCTGTGCAGTATGCAGGACCCAATCCGGCCGGAGGCGGCAGAAGCGGTGGCAGACTTTAAACAGGCCGGAGTCACAACGGTCATGATCACAGGCGATCACCCGGATACAGCGCTTTCGATCGCGAGGGAGCTTGGCATTGCGGAATCGGAGCAGCAGTGTATCACCGGCAGGGAATTGGACCGTCTGAAGGAACACAGCCTGTTGCAGAAGCTTCCGGAATGTAAGGTGTTTGCCAGAGTGACACCGGAACATAAGGTACGGATTGTGGAGGGTTATCAGAAGCTTGGTAAGACGGTTGCAATGACCGGGGATGGAGTGAACGATGCTCCCTCGCTGCAGGCAGCCGATATCGGAATTGCCATGGGAAAGAACGGAACCGATGTGGCGCGCGGCGCGGCAGACTTTGTCCTGATGGATGACAATTTTGCAACAATCCACACGGCGATCCGGGAAGGACGCGGAATCTATGAGAATATCCGGAAATCAGTTCTGTTTCTGCTCTCCTCGAACCTGGGAGAGATCATTACAATGCTTGTGACGATCGTTGCGGGACTGCCGTCACCGCTCAAGGCCAGCTTTATCCTCTGGATCAACCTGATCACAGATTCACTTCCGGCGCTGGCACTCGGGGTGGATGACAATGAGACAGAGGCCCTGATGCGGGAGAGACCACGGAAGAAAGAGGACTCCTTATTTGCAAGAGGGGGACTGAACTGTGTGCTCTGTTATGGGTTTGTGATCGGAGGAATCAGTCTGGGGGCATTTTTGAAGGTTCCCTATGACCGGATCCTTGCAGAAAACCTGCCTGTTAGTTTACATAATATACTGGAGGGGCTTAACATTTCTTCGGTGCTTGCCAAGGCGCAGACCCATGCCTTTACCGTGCTGGGGATCAGTCAGCTTTTTCATGCAGTCGGCATGCGGGATGTGAACAGATCGGTCTTTAAGATGAACCACAGGAGTAATCCTTACATGATCGCCGCCTTGGGGATTGGAATTCTTCTGCAGATGGCGGTGACGGAAATTGAACCCTTGATCGTGTTGTTTGGCACAGTGAGATTAAGTGGCATGGAGTGGATGCAGCTGATTGCCCTGTCCATGACGCCGATGATCCTCCATGAGCTGATGGTTGCGGTCTGTGCGGGACGAAGGAGAGAGGATATGTCACAGGAGTGCGAGTACGGCCAGCAGGAGAAGAATCAGTCCGCTGAGCCAGGAAAGATCAATGCGTGAGCGGGCGGCAAGTGAGCGCCCGATCCCATAGCCGGTCAGGAAGAAAAGATAATTCATGAGGGAGGCAAGCAGAAAGAGAAGAGGCCAGGGAAGGGTGGCCAGATGAAAGGCCATTCCGACCAGGATACTGTCCAGGGAAAGTGCCAGACTGAGAAGTAGTGCTTCTCCGGCAGATAAGATCTGACGGTCCTTCTGGTTGGCATCCTCCGGTGAGAGATAAATCGTAAAAATAATATTGAGTTGTTTGATCTTACAGCCCCAGTTTTTTGCAAGACTGGGGTATTTTGCGGCCAGATACCGGATCAGACTCTCCAGCAGCTTCTCACAGCCCATAAACAGGAGCAGGGCAAAGGACAGAAGACCGATGGTTTTTTCCGAAAAGAAGAGACACAGGAGTGTTCCCAGCTGATTGGACAGTGTGACAAAAAGAGCGGGAATCCCGATGAGGAAAACATAAGACAGAGGTTTGATATGAACATCACCTGTTCCGTAAGTCAGACCGGCTGTTATGGAGTCCACGGAAACAGCGATCAGAAACAACAGGATTGCAAACAAAATATGCAGCATAGGACAAAACCTTTGTTGAATTTTACTATATAGTATGAAAAATAACAGGCCAATGCGAACAATTTTGCTGTACGCGTACTCCAAAAAATGGTATGATAAAGTATCAGGAGGTATGCTTATGGAGTTAATGTTTATTGGAGCGGATCACGAGGTAACAGGCAGCTGCCATTATCTTCGTGTCGGTGAAAAGAATATTCTGGTGGACTACGGAATGGAGCAGGGGATACAGGCTTTTGAAAATTGTGAACTGCCTGTGGATGCGGCTCTTATCGACTTTGTTTTCCTGACGCATGCGCATATAGATCATTCCGGCATGCTGCCGTACTTATACGCAAGAGGGTTCAGGGGGCAGATCCTTGCAACGAAGGCAACCGTTGACCTGTGCAGCATCATGCTTCGTGACTGTGCCCATATCCAGATGCAGGAGGCAGAGTGGAAGAATCGTAAGGCGAAGAGAAGCGCACAGAATGCGCTGGTGGAGCCTGTTTATACAATGGAAGATGCGGATGGAACGATCCGCAGACTGGTACCTTGTGAGTATGACCATATGATCGAGGTATGTGAAGGAGTGAAAATCAGATTTACCGATGTCGGACATCTGCTTGGTTCTTCCAGTATAGAGGTCTGGGCTACCGAGGGAGAGATTACCCGGAAGATGGTATTTTCAGGGGATATCGGCAATCTGGACCAGCCGCTGATCAAGGACCCGAAATATACGGAGGAAGCGGATTTCGTTGTGATGGAGTCAACCTACGGGGATCGTCTCCACGGTGCCGAGAAACCGGATTATATCGGGGAACTGACGAAGATTCTGCAGGATACCTTCGACAGAGGGGGCAATGTGGTCATTCCTTCCTTTGCAGTCGGAAGAACGCAGGAGATGCTTTATTTTCTGCGGCAGATCAAGGCGGAAGGCCTTGTAAAAGGACACGAGAATTTCCCGGTGTATGTCGACAGCCCCTTAGCGGTGGAGGCAACCGGTATTTTCCAGCAAAATGAGATGGAATGCTTTGATGAGGAAGCGATGGATATGATCTGGCAGGGAATCAATCCCATAACGTTCCCAGGACTTCAGCTTGCCATCACCAGTGACGAATCCAAGGCGATCAACTTTGAGAATACACCGAAGGTTATCATATCGGCGTCCGGTATGTGTGAGGCGGGACGTATCAGACACCACCTGAAACACAACCTCTGGAGACCGGAGTGTACCATTTTGTTTGTAGGTTATCAGGCAGTCGGGACGCTCGGAAGGGCCATCGTGGAAGGCGCTGAGGAGGTTAAGCTTTTCGGAGAGCCGATACAGATCCGGGCAAGGATTGAAAAGCTGGCAGGTATGAGCGGACACGCTGACAAAAACGGGCTGATCAAATGGGTGGAAGCCTTTAAGGAGAAGCCGAAGAAGGTTTTCGTCGTGCATGGAGAGGACTCGGTGTGCAAGCTTTTTACAGAGTGTCTCAAGATTGAGCATGGAATAGATGCCTATGCACCCTACAGCGGAACAAGATACGATCTGATCAGTCAGGACTTCATCTACGAGGCAGAGCCTGTGGTTCTGAAGAAGAAGGCAAAGGCGGTATCCGATGTCTTTGCCAGACTGCTCGCCTGTGGACAGCGGCTTATTGCGGTTATCCATAAGAACGAGGGTGGAGCAAATAAGGATCTTGCAAAGTTTGCGGATCAGATCAATTCCCTCTGCGATAAGTGGGATATCAAATAAGAAACAGGAAACGGAGATTACAATGAGCGCAGCAGATCAGATATTTATCAACATGTGCCGGGACATTCTGGAGAATGGAACCAGCACGGAGGGGGAGAAGGTAAGACCTCACTGGCCGGACGGAACAAGTGCCTACACCATCAAGAAATTCGGAGTGGTGAACCGGTACGATCTGTCCAAAGAATTTCCGATCATGACGCTCAGAAGAACGGCTCTCAAGAGCGCTACGGATGAGATATTGTGGATCTGGCAGCAGAAATCCAACAACATTCATGACCTGCACAGCCACATATGGGATGAGTGGGCAGATGCGGATGGTTCGATCGGAAAAGCCTATGGCTATCAGCTTGGCGTGAAGCATCAGTACAAAGAGGGGATGATGGATCAGGTTGACAGGGTGATCTATGACCTGAAAAACAATCCGTTCAGCCGCCGCATTATGACCAATATTTATGTACATCAGGATCTGCATGAAATGAATCTGTATCCGTGTGCCTACAGCATGACATTCAATGTGACACAGAAAAAGGGAGATGACAGACTTACGTTGAATGCCATTTTGAATCAGCGTTCGCAGGATGTCCTGACGGCGAACAACTGGAACGTAGTCCAGTATTCCGTGCTTTTGCATATGCTTGCACAGGTGTGTGATATGGAAGTGGGCGAGCTGGTGCATGTCATTGCGGATGCGCATATCTATGACAGACATGTGCCGATCATCAGGGAGTTAATTGAAAGGCCGACGTATGACGCACCGACCTTCTGGCTGAATCCTGACATCAAGGATTTCTATCAGTTCACCAGAGAGGATGTAAAGGTAGAAAATTATGTGACGGGACCGCAGGTTGAGCATATACCGGTTGCAATCTGAGCGAATATACTTACAGAACAACACAGCAGAACAGGGGAGAGAACATGAATTTGATCGTTGCAGTAGATAACAACTGGGCAATCGGGAGCAAAAACAGACTTCTGGTGTCCATACCGGCAGATCACAAGTTCTTCCGACAGGAGACAACCGGAAAGGTTGTGGTTCTTGGGCGGAAGACATTGGAAACGTTTCCACAGGGATTGCCGTTGAAAAACAGGACTAATATTATTATGTCAACCAATCCGGATTACCATGTGAAGGACGCGATTATCGTACACAGCAAAGAAGAGTTGCTGGAGGAACTGAAGAATTATAAAAGCGAAGATGTCTATATCATCGGCGGGGAGAGTGTGTACCGTCTGATGCTGCCGTACTGTGATGTGGCGCACGTGACGAAGATCGATCACGAATATGAGGCGGATGCCTATTTTCCGAACCTGGATGAACTGGACGAGTGGGAGATCACGGCGGACAGTGAGGAGCAGACATACTTTGACCTTGCATATGAATTTGTGAAGTATGAGAGAAAGAAGAGATAGGCAGGGCTTTGTGACTGTACAGAGGAAACAGGTATAAAACGATAAGAGAGGGGAAAGGTAAATGAGTGAGGAGCAAAAAGCCGACGTGGTAAAGAGCAAACTGGAAGCAGCGGTTGAAGCGGCACGGAAGGCGGAAGAGGCGAGAGACATTTTTCTGGCAAATATGTCGCATGAGCTGCGCACACCGATCAATACCATGCTGGGCCTGAACGAGCTCATTATAAGGGAAAGCCAGGACGAGACCATCAAGGGCTACGCCATGGATATCAAGCAGGCGGGCAATATCCTGATGGCCATGGTAAGTGACATACTGGACTTTTCGAAGCTTGAGGCGGGAAAGCTGGAGCTTGCGGATGGAATTTATGACATCAGCTCCCTGCTGAACGATCTGATCAACGGAATATCGCTTGGCCTTAGAAGAAAGAAGCTGGATCTGGAACTGGATATATCCAAGGACATCCCCTACAAATTACAGGGAGATGAGATCCGTATCCGACAGATCATCAGCAATCTTCTCAGCAATGCGGTCAAATTCACGGAGAAGGGTAAGATCACGCTTCATATCAGCTGGAAGGAATGTGAAGGAGACGAACTGCTGCTGCAGGTAGCGGTGGAGGACACCGGAATCGGTATCAAGGAGCAGGATATGCCCAAGCTGTTCCGGGCATTTCAGAAAATGGACAGTATTACCAGAAGCACGTCGGAGCGGACAGGCCTTGGTCTTGCCATCACAAACCGCCTGATCGTTCTGATGGGGGGCACACTGAATGTGGATAGCACCTTCGGAAAAGGCTCGAAGTTCTCTTTCTCGATCCGGCAGAAGATCGTTGACAGGGCGCCGCTCGGGGATTTTGAGAAGCAGTATCATCAGAGTCTGCACAGTCACCAGGATTATCATGAGAAGTTTATAGCTCCGCTTGGCAGAATCCTGATCGTAGATGACAATGCGATGAACCTGGCGGTGGCACAGGGACTTTTGAAGGGAACGAGATTACAGGTTGATGTGGCGGCCAGCGGTGAGGAGTGTCTTGAGATGCTCAAGCGAAAGACCTACCATCTGATCTGTCTGGATCATATGATGCCGGTGATGGACGGTGTACAGACCCTGCACGCGATAAGGGCGTTGGAGGGCAACCCTTCGGCGGACGTGCCGGTCATTGCACTCACGGCGAATGCAGTTGCCGGAGCAAGAGAATTTTATCTGAAAGAGGGATTTCAGGATTATCTGACAAAGCCGATCGAGGCAGATAAGTTTGAAAATATGCTGATCGAATATCTCCCGGATAATGTGGTTTACCTGACAACGCAGTTTACGGATGCAGGCGAGCTTGACAGGATCGACGATGAGATTGAACTGGGGCTCAGGGAAAGCCGCCTGTACAAGATAGGATTTAACATCCGTCATGGACTGAAATACATGGGTGGAAACCATGCGCTGTATGCGAAGGTGCTGCGCGATTTCCATACGATCCTCAGTGAGAAGGAAGGGGCACTGGCGGAGTTCCTGAGAAAGGGCGATATGCCGGGCTTCCGGATTATTGTCCACTCCCTGAAAGGGAATGCGAGAAACCTTGGGGCAGATGATCTGGCCGATGAAGCCTTTGAACTGGAGAAACTTAGCAAGGCGGAGAGACTTGAGGATGTCGAGGTGCGTGCACCTATCCTGTTTTCCATGATGCGAAATATGAAGAATGAACTGCAGGAGTATCTGGAAGAAGAGGATAAGGAGCAGGAGCAGCAGGCGGAGCCGAAGGAAGAGAAAAAGAAAGCGGTAACCCAGGAGGAATGGGAGCAGGGACTGCGGCAGCTCGCCGAGCGGCTGGATGACTTTGACGCCGACAGTGTGGAGGCAAAGCTTGCAGAGCTGCGGAGTTATGAACGCCCGGAGGAGGACTGCAAGATGCTCAGGATGTGCGAGAAGGCTGTGAAGGATTATGCTTACGATGTGGCGCTGGAGATTGTGAATACGGTTTTGAAGGTCTGAGACGGCAGATAAACGGTTTTCAGAATTGTTGTCTTGACTTTTGCACATAAAGGTATAAGATGGTAGTAACGTAAATCGAGAGCATATCTGGATTTTCGATACTTGTAGGAAAAGGAGCTGTAGAGATGGAAAAGAAAAATATTGACTGGGCGAATCTCGGATTTGGTTATTGTGAGACTGACAAGAGATTTGTGGCAAATTACAAAAATGGAGCATGGGATGACGGAGCGCTGATTTCCGATGCCAATATCACCATTAATGAATGTGCCGGTGTATTTCAATATGCGCAGACATGCTTTGAGGGTATGAAAGCCTATACAACAGAGGATGGTCATATTGTTACTTTCCGTCCCGACTTAAATGCACAGCGTATGGAGGACTCCTGTAAGCGTCTTGAGATGCCTGTATTCCCGCAGGATCGTTTCGTTCAGGCTGTCAAGGATGTGGTAGCAGCCAATGAAGCATATGTTCCGCCGTACGGTTCAGGTGCAACTTTATATATCCGTCCGTATATGTTTGGTAGTTCTTCTGTTATCGGCGTAAAACCGGCAGAGGAGTATCAGTTCCGTATTTTCAGTACACCGGTAGGTCCTTACTTTAAGGGTGGTGTTAAGCCGCTTACGATCAAGGTAAGTGATTTTGACCGTGCAGCACCGCACGGAACAGGACATATCAAGGCCGGTCTGAACTATGCTATGAGCTTACATGCGATCGTGACAGCTCATCAGGAAGGCTACGATGAGAATATGTATCTGGATGCAGCTACGAGAACAAAGGTTGAGGAGACTGGCGGAGCAAACTTCCTGTTCGTCACAAAGGACAATAAGGTTGTAACACCGAAGTCAGACAGCATCCTGCCTTCTATTACAAGAAGATCCCTGATGGTAGTTGCCAAAGACTATCTTGGACTGGAAGTGGAGGAGAGAGAAGTATTCTTTGATGAGGTGAAGGATTTTGCAGAGTGCGGACTTTGCGGTACTGCTGCGGTAATCTCCCCGGTTGGAAAGATCGTGGATCATGGCAAGGAGATCGCTTTCCCGAGCGGAATGAGCGAGATGGGACCGATCACCAAGAAGCTGTATGAGACGCTGACCGGTATCCAGATGGGACGTATCCAGGCACCGGAAGGATGGCTTCAGATTATCAAATAAGAGTGAGCGGAATTTAATTAAGCAGTTCACAGTATGACAGAATGAGAAGAGGGATTAGGTTGCGATGCCTTGTGCGGACAATTTAATCCCTTTTTATGGGAAATGAGGAGCAACATGACAGTTGAGGAAATCAGGGAACAGTATCCCTATCTGTATGAGACACATCTCCACACCTCGGAATCGAGTGCATGTGCACAAAAGCCCGGGGCAGAGATGGCAAGAGCCTGTAAGGAATATGGGTACACCGGAATCTTTGTGACCGATCACAACTGGGGTGGGAACACTGCGGTAGACCGGACTCTGCCATGGGAAGAGTGGGTGGAGCAGTTTTTTAAGGGCTATGAACACGCAAAGGCCGAGGGCGATCGGCTGGGGCTGGATGTTTTCTTTGGATATGAGGCCGGATACAATGGAACTGAATTTCTGATATATGGACTTACCAAACAGTGGATGAAGGAACACCCGGAATTGCAGGCGGCTTCCATTGAGGAGCAGTATGAACTGGTAAAACAGGGAGGAGGGCTTGTTGTGCAGGCACATCCCTACCGGGAGGAGTGGTATATTCCGCAGATACGTCTGTTTCCGGACTATGTGGATGGCGTGGAAGGAATCAATGCTACCCACTCGAATCCCAAAAGCACGGCACACAATGATCCGAAATTTGATGACCGGGCTGTTGCCTATGCCAACAAAAAGGGGCTGCCGATGAGCGCAGGGTCTGATATCCACAGTACCAATCTGTTTGGTGGTGGAGTTGCTTTTGCAAGGAAGCTTCGTTCTGCCGCAGATTATGTACAGGCCTTCAAAGGGGGAGAAGACTATGTCCTTACGAATGGACAGGTCTGGTATGACAAAAAAGGGAATGTAATCGGATGAGGTGACTATGAGAAAAATCCAGGCATTATGGGAAAATTTATGCAGACAATCCAGACAGAGTGTAAAGACCTTGCTTTGCCTTCTGTGTGCGGCATGCTGTCTGACGGCGTGCGGCAGCGGAGGAGGCAGCGGTACGAAGGTGGTTCTTACAACCGGATTTGAGAAGGGAGAAATATTCAGGATCGAAACCGTATCCTGTAAGCTTCCGGAGATCATGGTGTATCTGACCAATATTCAGGACCGCTACGAAAGTGTGTATGGCAAAGAAATCTGGAATACGGATACGGACGGAGTGACACTGGAACAGAATGTGAAGGATATCGCACTTGCCCAGATAGCCCAGATCAAGACAATGAGCCTTATGGCACAGAAATATCAGGTAGAGCTCACACAGGAAGAACAGCAGCGGGTGAAGGAGGCGGCAGCGGAATATTTTGCCTCTCTTAACGAGACGGAAATTGAGCAGATGGGTGTGACGGAAAAGACGATCCAGGGATTGTATGGAGAGTTTGCTCTGGCGCAGAAGGTATATCAGCATACGATCAAGGATATCAATCCGGAGATCAGCGACGATGAGGCCAGAACCATCACCGTACAGCAGATCCTGATCAAGACCTATGCACTTGACGGCACCGGCAAGAAGATCGAATACACTCAGACGGCCAAGGATAAGGCTTATCAGCAGGCCTGCGAAGTGTTGAAGCTGGCGCGCGAGGGAGAGGATTTTGACGAACTGATCCGCAAGTACAGTGAGGGAGATCAGGCATCCTTCTCTTTCGGTAAGGGAGAGATGGCTTCGGCCTTTGAGACGGCTGCTTTTAACCTCGGTAAGGATGAGATCAGTGATGTCGTGGAAACCGAGTACGGATACCATATTATCAAATGCCTGAATACCTTTGATAAAGAAGAGACAGATGCCAATAAGATCAAGATCGTGGAGCAACGCCGGGAGGAAGCTTTTGGACAGGAGTATGATGCCTTCGTGGCGGGTCTTACCAGAAATCTGAATGAAGAATACTGGAATAAGGTGACTTTTATCCATGATGATGCGGTGACAACACAAAGCTTTTTTGACATCTATAATCAGTATTTTGATGCCTGAGTTTATAAAAACTTAATAATCCCGCAAAGTGCCAAAATCAGGGCGTTTCAGACGAATTGCTAGCACTCATCATTGATGAGTGCTAATTTTATCTTGACTTCTATCTGGGGAGGGATTAAACTGTCTTTTAGAAAGTTCAAAGAATGTATTCTTTGGATGTAACTATTCAAAGTCTTGAAAAGACAATTTTGCGAATGAGGTTCTGAATAGTTACCTTTGGATAAAATAACGATATAGAAATACACAGTTTTATGTTTCAGGTAAGAAAGGAATGTGATTTTTATGGCAGCAAAACATGGAAGTTTGTCGATCAACAGCGATAATATTTTTCCGATTATCAAGAAGTGGTTGTATTCCGATCATGATATCTTTTTCAGAGAATTGATCTCTAACGGTTGTGATGCGATCACAAAGCTGAAAAAGCTGGACATGATGGGAGAGTACACTCTGCCGGAGAACTATAAGGCAAAGATTCAGGTGATTGTCAATCCCGAGGAGAAGACTCTTAAATTCATCGATAACGGTATCGGAATGACCGCGGATGAGGTAGAAGAGTACATTAACCAGATCGCCTTTTCCGGTGCGACGGATTTCTTTGAAAAATATAAGGATAAGACAAATGAAGATCAGATCATAGGACATTTCGGTCTGGGCTTTTACTCAGCCTTTATGGTAGCCGATGAGGTTCATATTGATACACTGTCCTACAAGGATGGTGCCAAGGCTGTACACTGGGAATGTGACGGCGGCACGGAATTTGACATGGAAGAGGGCAGCAGAACAGAGGTTGGCACGGAGATCACCCTGTTTGTCAATGAAGACTGTCTGGAGTTCTGTAATGAATATAAGGCAAGAGAGGTTATCAAGAAGTATTGTTCCTTCATGCCTACGGAAATCTATCTCTCTAAGGCAAATACAACAGAGACACAGATCATCAAGGCAGATGAGAAGCTGGATACCGATGAGGTGATCGAGGAAGTTAAGAAGGAGAAAGAGGAGGATGAACAGAAGCTTAAGATCAAAAAGCGTCCGGAGCTTCTGAACGAGACACAGCCTCTTTGGACCAAACATCCGAATGAGTGTACCAGAGAAGAGTACCTTGAGTTTTATCGCAAGGTATTTCAGGATTATAAGGAGCCGCTTTTCTGGATTCATCTGAATATGGATTATCCTTTTAATATGAAAGGTATTCTGTACTTCCCGAAGATCAATATGGAGTATGAATCTATCGAAGGTACGATCAAGCTCTACAACAATCAGGTGTTTATCGCAGATAACATCAAGGAGGTAATACCGGAGTTCCTGCTCCTGTTAAAGGGTGTTATCGACTGCCCGGATCTGCCGCTGAATGTATCGCGTAGTGCACTTCAGAACGACGGATTTGTCAAGAAGATCAGCGAATACATCACCAAGAAGGTGGCTGATAAGCTGTCCGGCATGTGCAAGACGGAGAAAGAAGAGTACCAGAAATACTGGGATGATATCAGTCCGTTTATCAAGTTCGGCTGTCTGAAGGATGACAAGTTCTGTGAAAAGATGACAGACTATATCCTGTTCAAGAACCTTGAGGGAGAATATATGACCCTGCCGGAGTGCCTGGAGGTCAACAAGGTAGATCCGGATGAGACAGAGAATGCCACAGATGAGAACGGCGAAAAGGTGGAGGCAGAAGTCGTAGAGGAAGCCGGTGACGAGGCAGAGAATACGGATGCCGGGGACAAGGAAGAAGAAAAGAAAGAAAAAGTTATCTATTATGTGACGGATGAGAAACAGCAGAGCCAGTACATTAACATGTTCAAGGCGGCAAAGATGGATGCGGTTATCTTAAATCACAATATCGACCAGCCTTTCGTTTCGCAGCTTGAGGCAAAGAATGAGGGCATTAAGTTCCAGAGAATTGATGCGGACTTAACCGATGTCTTCAAGGCAAAGACTTCCAAGAAGGCAGAGAAGGAAATGGAAGAGCAGGCAGAGGCAGTTACGAAGCTGATGAAGAAAGCTCTGAAAAAGGATGCTATCAAGGTTAAGATCGAGAAGCTTAAGAACAAAAAGATCTCTTCGATGATCACGCTTTCGGAAGAGTCCCGCAGAATGCAGGATATGATGAAGATGTACTCCATGCAGGGCATGGGCGGCATGGATATGGGAATGTTCGGCAAAGAGGGCGAGACACTTGTTCTGAATGCAAATCATCCGTTAGTACAGTATGTCATTGAGCATCAGGACGGCGACAATGTGAAGATGATCTGTGAGCAGCTTTATGATCTGGCACTGTTGCAGCAGGCACCGCTTGAGCCGGAGGCAATGACCAAGTTTATAGCAAGAAGCAATGACATTATGATGCTTCTGACAAAATAAATAATAAGGATATGTAAGGAACCGACCCTTGTCGTCAGACCAGAATCTGGCGATGAAGGTCGGTTTTTGCTTGCTTTTTTCTCACTCTCATATTAAAATGACCATATAAATACAATATAAAGTAATTTAGATAAATCTAAAATAAAAAAGGGGGAATAATGTGAAAAAATACGGTTTGCTATTGGGAACGGTGCTGTGTCTGACACTGACCGGCTGCGCCCGGACAACGGATGACGGACTGTCTTCAATGGAGCAGGAGGCGGGTGTGGAAGCTACTACAGTGCAGGGACCTGCCTACACAGTACATACGGATACGGCGGCTCTGGACGAGAGCCACAGAATATCCGAGAATCTTTTCGGAATTTTTCTGGAGGATATTAACTATGCGGTAGATGGCGGTATGTATCCGGAGATGGTCAAGAACCGTTCCTTTGAATATGGGATGGAGGCCAGGGATGCCCAGTATCACGGCTGGAAGGTTACGGATGACAGTGTGGAGTTCCAGGTAGTGGATGGCAGCCAGGAAGGTACAGAAGATACGGAAGCTGAAAAGACGGATCATCTGGAGAAACGGCCGGGTACGGCACTGCATGAAGCAAATCCTCATTATGCGGTGGTTACCAATCCGGGGCTTTCTTCTGCAAAACCTTACGCCGGTATTTATAACAGTGGTTACATAGAAGGAATGGCAATTCAGGAAGGGATGGAGTATCATGTCAGCTTTTATGCGAAGTCCGATGCGGCGCTTTCAGAAGATGCGGTTTACATAACTCTAATGGACGAAGCAGGGACGATCTATGGAGAGCAGAGTGTTGGGGGAATCACAGACCAGTGGACGAAGTTTGAAACCACTGTGACGGCAAACGCTACGGCCAATAAGGATGTGATACTTGCCATCGAGATACCCGCAGGGGAAGTCTGCTTTGACATGATATCGATGATGCCACAGGAAACCTATAAGGGACTTCCTGTCCGTAAGGATTTTGGAGAATATCTGGAAGCACTGGAACCGGCATTTCTGAGATTCCCCGGTGGATGTGTGGTAGAAGGAAGAGATGAAGAAAGCATTTACAGCTGGAAGGATTCCATAGGAAATGGAGAGCCCCTGTCCTGTAATGGAGAGACGGTCACCGGCGATGTGGCAGTAAGACCGCAGGGAAAGGATATCTGGCAGGGATCAGCGGCGAATCCCTACTATACGACCTACGGTATTGGCTTTTATGAGTATTTTGAACTGTGTGAGGCACTTGACTGTATGCCGGTGCCGGTCTTAAATGCAGGTATGACCTGTGAGATCCAAAGCCCCTTTTATAAGGTGTACAGCATTGCCAGTGACGAATTCCGGCAGTATGTGCAGGATGCGCTGGATCTGGTGGAATTTTGCAGGGGAGATGCAGATACAAAGTGGGGCGCTGTCAGAATTGCGATGGGACATGAGGAACCATTTGACCTGCGCTATATTGCCATCGGAAATGAACAGTGGCAGAGCGAATACCATCAGCACTACCAACAGTTTGTGAAAGCCTTTGAGGAGGCAGCGGCTTCTGATCCCGAGTTGTACGGAGGAATAGAACTGATCGTTGCAAACGGAACGGTTTCGGAAAGCGAGGACGGCTGGAATTATCTGATCTTAAATCCGGACTCTGTCACAACCCTTGTGGATGAGCACTATTATCAGACGCCGGAGTGGTTTCTGGAGAATACGGACCGTTATGACAGCTATGACCGGGATTTTCAGGCGAAGGTATTCTTAGGTGAGTATGCGGCCAAGGCAAACACGATGGATGCGGCACTTGCGGAGGCAGCCTTTATGACAGGACTGGAAAAGAACGGCGACGTTGTGGAGATGGCATGCTACGCACCCCTGTTTGCCCATGTTAAACTGAATCAGTGGGTGCCGGATCTGATCTTTTATTCCAACGATTCTATTTTCGGGAGCGTCAACTATTATGTGCAACAGCTTTTCAGTGTGAATGCCGGACAGACCAGCTTGCCGGCAGAACTGACAGGAATACAGGAAGGTTCGGTCTTTGAGTCGGCCAGTCTGGATGAAAACGGCGATCTGATCCTGAAGCTTGTCAATGTGACCGGGGAAGAGAATACTTTGCATATCCGTGTGGATGGAGCAGAGCAGTTTGAGACGCAGGCAGAGGTGACAGTGCTTTGCGGAGCTGATGCAAAAGCCGCCAACAGTATGGAGAACAGGGTTGTTGTGCCGGTGCAGGATACGATGCAGGCAGGGGAAAGCTTTGAATACACCCTGAGTCCCTATTCTCTTACTGTGATCAGACTGCCGCGAAGATAACCTCTCAGCGCATAGCGCGTTTCAAGGCACTTTGAAATACAGACTTGGACAAACCTTTACGGTACAGACAGGCAGAGAGCAGATAGGAAAGTGCGCTGCCTGCCAGAACCAGAAAGTAACTGAGGAGTATGGTCAGGTGCAGGCTGCTGCAGATATCTGTCACAAAGGAAAGGACGTTGATCACAAGAATGGCCGGCATGATCGTGACAACGAGGGCGATTGTGGACAAAAGAAAGTATTTGTAGCATACTCCAAAATAAATCTGTGTCAGAAACAGGGTAAAGCCCAACAGGAGCAGATATTGTGTCTGCATGAGAAGATTGTCATCGGCACTGTAGCCTTCTACGCCTGTGTAGATAAAGCTGACATGCAGGATGACAACGATGGTAAAGGCAATCAGCATAAGCGGTACAACGACCAGATAAGGAAGGGTAAGCTGGATCTTCCGTCTGTATCCGGAGGACTGGATCAGAGTGGAAAGATCCAGGGAAAGGATCAGCTGAAAGATCATAAAAACGGACAATACGATATAGAAGCCTCCCACGAAGGTCGCACCTTTTGTGAAAAACTCAGTGACAATTCCGATCACGGCAAACAGGATGCCGAAGAACAGTTCCATTTTGAAGGCAAGGCCGAATTTTATTAAGTGACAGGCAAGTTTTAAATCTTTGATCATGTTTATCCTCATTTCTGCGCACGATGTTGGCGCATATTGTATTTCATTTTTGACAGATAGTTAACGTAGAAAACTGCGGTCGTAATTTCGCAGAACCAGTTTCAGCATAAAGCGTGTGGCAAAGACCCCGGCTGCGACAAACAGGACGGTGAGCAGGAGAACAATCCACGTGTTATACAGCCATCCTTTTATAGAGAGGAAAAAGAGAAGGCCGACCGGAATCATAGTGAGCAGAGTACCGACCAGAACATACGGCATAAGCGAGCTGATATAGCGGACCAAAGTCAGGATCAGAGTGCTCCCTGTGTAGATAACAGAGATATTCAGCAAAGCATACCAGAGATATCCTGATGGGGAAGACTCTGCGGTGCTGCCCCGGGAGAGTACTGCGACAACCGCTGTCACAAGGACAATCTCCAGAAGGCGACGAAGCTGGTCAAGAAGGATAGCTCTTTGCAGCAAGGTTTTTCCGGCAGGCGAACAACGTAAAATGCCGTAGCTTGTGCCCGGGGAAGAAATTCCGTTAAAGATAAAAAAGTCGCAGACCAGATCCAGGAGCATTAAGTTGGCTGAGACAAGTAAAAGACTGATCTCTCCGCAAATATAACTGAACCAATAGTGTAAAACGATCAGCAGGAGCATAATGACGGGAATCAGAATCCGCATGCCCACAGGATAGAAAACTTTATAGGTTTTAAGTGTATTTTTCATGATAAACTCCGTTTCTGCCCATCAACGAAGACAGGTATTATTCTTCATAACGGCTACGGCAATCTGGGAAAGAGAGGGGCTCTCAAGAGACAGGTCAAGACCGGCAAGCTCCTGAAGACGGTCACTGAGACAGACTCCCTCGAAACCGAAGCTGTTGGAGGAAAAGGTGTACATAGCCTTTCTGGCTGCCGCAGCGTCCTTGTTTTCGCCCCGCACAACAATATATTTTTCTTTCAGGTCTTCCACAAAACCCTGCTCCACGATCGTTCCATGTTCGACGATGATGGCATAGTCAGTGGCAGCCTCCATATCGGCGATGTTGTGTGTGGAGAAAATCACAGATTTTTCGCCCTCCCCATCTGCCAGATAGCTGCGGATCATGTCGCAGAGACGGTCACGCATCAGCGGATCAAGGGGAGAAGCGGGCTCATCCATAACCAGGAGGTCCGTCTGCCTGGATAGCACACCGGCGAGCATCAGCTTGATCCGGTTTCCGTCGGAGAGAGCACTGACTTTTTTGCTCTGTTCAAAGGAACCATCTGTGGTGATGGCAAGCTCTTTGCAGAGACGGTCGTACTGCTCGCCGTCAAAGTCGGAAAAGAGAAGCTCCTGCAGCTCTTTTGCCTGCTTCAGGGTCCATTGAGGCAGATAATAGGAACCGGTTCCTGTGTAACCGATACGGCTCTTGACGGTAGGATTCTTGTCAAGCTCGGAATCCGAATATTTGCCAAAGTAGGTAAAGGAACCCTTATAGTCGAGCTGAATCCCTGCTATCATATCTAACAGCGTTGTTTTTCCGGCTCCGTTTTCACCGATCAGGGCGGTGGAAAAACCCTTGGGGATTTCCAGGGAAGGGATGTTCAGTTCGAAATTTTTATATTTCTTTCGCAGATCTCGTCCGGAGATCACACTTTCATAAGTCATGTTTTTTCCTCCATCATAAAAAGAATTACATTTGCTTAGGTTTCATCTAAAGTCAGCAGAGTTTGCAGAGTGCCCATCAGCTCATCTTTGCTAAGTCCTGCGATTTTGGCTGACTGGATAGCCAGCAGAAGGGCATCCTCCACCTTTCGCATATGCTGTTCTATGAGCATGTCCGAGTCCTGGGCATTGACATAGTAGCCCTTTCCCTGTACAGCGGTCACCAGTCCTTCGGAGGCAAGCTGTTCATAGGCCTTCATGGTGGTGATCACGCTGATCTTCAACTCCTTGGCCAGACCGCGGATAGATGGCAGGTAATCGCCCTGCGCATATTTTCCCTCCAGAATATCGGAGCGGAAGCTTTCAGCAATCTGCTGGTAGATGGGTACTCCCGAGTTTTGCATAATTTTCATGGTATATCCTCATTCCTTTGCGCGCATGACCGGTTCTGTTCCTGTTCAGGAAAAACAGAACCGGTGAAAAGTTAACTGTTTATATGTTGTATATACACCTATATCACATGCATGTCAAGAGATTTTTTTTATGATCAAAAAGAAAATAGTGTGAAAAATCCATATACGAAAGATTTTTCACACGCGAGATTTGTGTCTGCGCACACTTGACACAAACCCGATATGCGCAAAGAGCGTGCGCAGAAATAAGGATTAGTATGCTTATACAGAGATATCTCAGGTGCCGGGTTCGGAAATACGGCTGACACCCACGTAGATTTCGGAAATTTTGTACCATGTCGGATAGTCGACAATGCCCGTCTGCCCCAGATTAAAAATTCGCTGAAAGGTACGGACGGCGTTGGCGGTAGCTGAGCCGTAGATTCCATCTGCTGTGATCTTCGGAATGGCAGGGTAGTTCTGGGCGATCCGGTTGAGCTGTTGCTGAATCTGCAATACCTTATCGCCGGAAGCTCCGATGCCGAGGTTGTAGCCGGGCCAGGAAGATGGAACGCCGGATACCGCAACAGCGGTGTTGATATACATGTCACTGCCATAGTAATACCGGATGATCTCGATGGCGGAATATCCTTCGTCGCCAAGATATTTGGAGCCCCATTGACTCAGGCCTCTACAGGTCGTGGTACGGCCGTCGCAGTAGGAGGTAAAAATAGGCTGACGGACACCGGGCCGGGAGAGATAGTTGGCAAAAATGGTGTCGACAAGCCGGTCAATGTTGGAATAAATATTTCTTCCCCGGATCCATTTCTGGTCGTAGGCGGTGGAGGAGGTGATTGTGAAGTTGTAGCCTTGGTTCCGATACCACTCCGTGTACACTCTGTTCAACGTAAAGGACATGATCGCCAGCGTGTTTGCGTAGATTGCATTTTCAGGCCAGGTAGCATAGATTTCCGAGGAGACTACATTCTTGATATAATCCCGGTATTTGACATAATAGTTGGGAGCGGTAGAGTCGGAAGGAACACCGTCATGGACGATGATATACTCCGGGATAACGACTCTGCTCAGGACAATTTCTCCCGTTTCATCCATCGGCTTGATTTCATCCTCCGGTATTTTCGGGGGATAATCGCCGTACAGTGTGTGATCCGGGATAGAGATCCGTTCCAGATCCTCCGTGGTGGTCTCGGACGGGTTCATGCGGATCTGCTGGATGGCTGTGACATCCGGAAGGACTTCCACGCCGGAGACAATGACCGGCTCGTAGCCCGGGGCGGTTACCGATACGGTGTATTCCGCGTAGGGCATGGGAGAATCAGGCGTCAGACTGTATTGCAGGGGAGGAGTTTCCAGACTGACGGTATCTGTCTGACCGGAGGAATCGGTTGTCAGAGTTTCCAGAGGACTTCCGGGTTCTCCTGTAAAGGAAATGGCGATCTTTGCTCCCGGAATCGGGACAAGACCGATACTTGCTGTGACATCAATCTGCAGACGGCCGGTGGAAACAGGAGCAGAGGGAGTGGGTTCTGTTCCGGCTGGCGGCAACTGTACAGGGGGTGTCTCGGCACTTTTAAAATAAGGCTTTTCCATAAGGCTACCTCGTAGCGCTTTCTTCCTAATAGCATATGCGGGATGAAAAGAAATGGTATCTGTGGTATGATAAAAAGCAAAGAAAGACAGAGGAAATTATGCGCAAAAAACGTGCGCAGAAATGAGGATTAAAATGGGACATATATATTTTGTCAGGCACGGGCAATCCTATTGGAATGTGGCAAACCGGATCTGTGGGGCGACAGACATTGAACTGACTCCGGAAGGACACAGGCAGGCCGAGGAGACCGGCAGGAAAATCCTGGAGGAGAAAATACAGTTTGACGAGATTCTTTATTCACCGCTGAAAAGAGCGAAGGAGACGGCAGAGCATATCGCGGAGATGACAGGGGTACCCTGCCGGGCGGAGATAAGGCTGATAGAGCAGAACTTTGGAAAATACGAGGGAACGCCGCGTAACGGAGCGGAATTTCAGGAAGCCAAAAGGCATTTTATTGACAGCTACGAGGGCGGAGAATCCATGATGAGGATGGCCCAGAGAATCTACAACCTGCTGGATGACATCAGGGAAGAATCCGGGCACAAGACCTATCTGCTCGTGGCACATAACGGGATAGCGCGGGTGGTAAACTCGTACTTCCACGACCTCACAAACGAGGAGTATGCGGCATTCGGGATTGACAACTGCGAAGTGAGACGGTTTGACTTTTAGGTTGCGCGGTTGAACCTGTGAATGCTATACTGTTAAGGAAAGATACAAGGACGAAATGGGTTGATCTGTAATGAAAAACTTACATGTTGTAGAGGAAATCTTAAATGGAAAATTGAACTCTGACAGAGGGTCCTTGGACTTTTCCTGTCCTCGTGTAGAATTGTCGGTACAGAAGGATTCTTCTGTGGAGGGAACCTTTCGGGTGTATGGGCCGGTGGGCAAGACTACGGAGGGCTATGTTCTTTCTTCTGATCTGCGGATGGAATGTATTACCGAAGAGTTTGGAGGAAGTGAGGACGAGATACTTTACCGTTTTCATGCGCAGGGAATGGAAGGCGGCGAAGAATGTAAGGGAACCTTTCAAATCATATCCAATCAGGGAGAGTACAGCCTTCCGTTTTCTGTAAATGTGATAGCGGATACGCTTACCTCCAGTCTTGGAAATATCAAAAATCTTTTTCACTTTACCAATCTTGCCAAGAGCAACTGGGATGAGGCGGTGAAGCTGTTTTATTCCGGAAATTTCAAGAGTATTTTCACAGGAAATGACAGACAGTATCTTGCAGTATATAAGGGTCTTTCCACAGTTTTGGGCAATGAGAGAAATGTGGAAGAGTTCCTGCTTGTGATCAATAAGAAGAAAGCAGTCGAATTTATTCCGGAGGAGACAAAGATCAAAATAGAGGACCCTCTCGTCAATAACCGGTATGCACTGGTGATAAACCGTAACGGCTGGGGATATACAAGGCTGACGGTCAGGACAGAGGGAGACTTTCTGCGTACAGACGCAGCGCAGGTCTTTGGAGATGACTTTTTAGGAAATATTTACCGGTTATATTATTATATTGATGTTGACAAGCTTCACGCCGGCAACAATTACGGAAGAATCATTCTATGCCGGGATGAGGGCGAAATCGAGATACCGGTTCTGGTGGCAAAGCGTACGGGCAATCGCAGAACCAAAGGAATCCGCCGGGAGCAGAAGCAGCTCACGGTGGCATTGATGGAGTATTATCAGGCATACCGTCTGAAAAAGATCAGCACGACCACCTGGAAAACGGAGACAGAAAAGCTCCTTAGCCGTATGCAGGAGCTGGATGCAGGAGATCTGCCTTCCAGGCTGTTTCAGGCACAGCTTTTACTGGCAGAGGAGCGCAATAATGAGGCCAAGTGGATGATCGAAAAGCAGGAGACAGAGATCCTGCCGCTGCAGGACAGCCGCCCGGCGCTTTTTTGCTATTATCTGTATCTGACCACCCTTTACAGTAAGGATGAGAGATATATCGATGATGCGACAGGCATGATCGAGGGAATTTACGAACGGAACCGGGGGGACTGGAGGATTGCGTGGCTGCTTCTGTACCTTTCGGACAGGTATACGACGAGCGCATCCGGAAAGTGGTCGCTGCTTGAGGAGGTGTTCCGGTATCACTGTACATCTCCGGTCATTTATCTGGAAGCATGGCATATGCTCTGCATGAATCCGGCCATGCTGTTGAAGCTGGATGCCTTTGAGATACAGGTGCTTGAGTTCGCGGTCAAGAATGATCTGATGACCTCGGAAATTTTGCTGCAGACCGTGTATCTTGCCAAGAAGGCCAAGGAGTTTTCCGGGCCGCTTTTCAAGATTCTTGAGGGCTGCTATGAAAAGATGCCCCAGGAGGATGTTCTCAATGCGATCTGTGGACTTTTGATCAAGGGAGACAAGCGCGGCGAAAAATATTTCAAATGGTACCGGATGGGCGTTGATGTCAATCTGCGGATCACCCGTCTGTATGAATATTACATGCTTTCTCTTCCGGCTGGTTTTGAAGAGAAGCTGCCGAAGATCATATTGATGTACTTTTCCTACCAATGTGATCTGCCCTATGATAAAACAGCCTTTTTGTATACTTATATTTATAGAAACAGGGAGGAACTGCCGGAAATCTATATCAGCTATGCACCTGCGATGGAGCGGTTTGTGCTGGAACAGATCAGAAACGGAAGGATCAATGAGGATCTGGCCTATCTTTACCGGCATGTGCTGAGTCTTCCGTTGATTGACGAAGAGTGTGCGAAGAAGCTGGTCCGTCTCCTGTTTATGCAGGAGCTTACCGTTCAGTCAGAGAAGATCAAAGAGGCGATAGTGGTATATCCGTTTGTGCGTGGGGAGCAGGTCTGCCCGGTCATGGATGGAAAGGCACAGGTTCCGCTTTACGCTTCGGAGGGAGCAGTTCTGCTCGGTGATGGAACCGGGAACCGCTATGTGGTCAGTGCTTCCTGGGAGCAGAAGAAGCTTCTCAACCCGGCAAGACTCTCGCTGATGATCGGGACCTTTGTACGGGAGGAACCCGGCTATCAGATCTATGTCTGCTACGAGTACCAGAATGTGCTGGCTGTCCATGAAGAGAATGTGGATCTGTTCGGCTATCTGGGACAGGCGGAGTGGATGGAAGAATCCGAGCGCAGGAAGATCCGGATGATGCTGATCCGGTTTCTGTATGAAAAGGACCGGATGCGGGAGCTTGATGAGTTCCTGACCGGATTGAAGCCGGATATGGCAAACGCGGGCGACCGCAAAGAAATTGTACAGTATCTGGTAGTCAGAGGCTTGTATGAAGAAGCCATGATGTGGGTCAGAAGCTGTGGGCCACAGGGCATGGATGCCAAGACGCTCGCCAGATTGTGCAGCAGGATGTTACATACGGATATGGCGGAAGACCGCACGATGACGGGGATTCTGTATTACTGTCTGGAACGCGGAAAATATGATGAAAATATACTGAACTATCTTATTAAATATTTTGAAGGCAGCATGAAGGATATGCGGGATGTCTGGAAGGCGGCGCAGTCCTTTGGACTGGAGACATATTCACTCAGTGAAAGGATGCTCAGGCAGATGCTGTATTCCGGTGCTTATGTGGGAGAGAAGACAGAGATTCTGGAATCCTATGAAAAGGGCGGCGGCAGGGAAGAACTGATCAGTGCTTTCCTGATGCAGTGTTGTTATGACTATGCCGTGAAGGAGAGACTGACAGACAGCTATATTCTGGAGAGCGTCGGAAGGGCCTACGGGCGCGAAGAGCAGACGCCGCTTGTCTGCGAGATTGCCTATTTACAGTATTTTGCGGAGAATAAAGAGGAGCGGACGCCGGAAAACCAGACGATCTGTACGCGATTTTTGAAGGATCTTCTTGCACGAAAGATTGTGCTCCCTCTGTATCAGGAATATCAGGGATATCTGCCGCAGCTTTATGAATATATGGATAAGACTATTCTGGAATACCGGGTAAAGTCCGGCAACAGAGCAGTCATTCACTATGTGATCCATGGGGAAGACAATGCTGATAAGGAGTATTGTCAGGAAGAAATGAAGGATATGTATGCGGGAATCTGCGTGAAGGAGTTCATCCTCTTTTTCGGTGAGAGTCTGCAATATTATATTACCGAGGGCGAAGAAGGAAAGGAACAGCTGACGCAGAGCAGCACGATCCAGAAAAGTGACATGGGACAGGAGAGCATGGAGGGCAGATACTCCGTGCTGAATGATATCATGGTGGGAAAGACGCTGCAGGATTATAATACGATGGATACCCTGCTGCAGGAATATTACAGGCAGGATTTTGTGACCGGAAAGCTGTTTACGGTTCGTTAGAGTGATGGGGATAGTATAGGATGTTCTTAGAAAGAAAAGAAGAAGGACAACTGCATACAGGAGCCGTACTGGTAGGGTATGATCTGGGAGAAGATTATTCCCAGATCAGCTACAGCGTCGTCGGGCAGGAGGAAGTAGAGACGGTTGCGACCGTAATGGGAACCAAACAGTACAACATCCCGACGCTCCTGTGCAAACGCAAAGGCGTTAACCAGTGGTTTTATGGAAAGGACGCTGTCAGGAATGCCGGGCAGGAGGACATGATCCCGGTGGAGAGGCTTCTTACCCTTGCCCGAAAAGGGGAAGAACTGGAACTGGACGGAGAAAAGTTTGACCCGGTGGCACTGCTTACCCTGTTCCTGAAAAGGAGCCTGACACTCTTGAGTTTTGTGACAACGGTGGAAAATATCGGGGCGATCCTGTTTACGGTGGATGAACTGGATGATGGTATGGTTGAGGTGCTTGCAAAGGCGGCGGTCAATCTGAATCTCAAGACTAAGAAGATTTATTTTCAGAGCCATACGGAGAGCTTGTACTGTTATGTGCTCCACCAGCCACAGGAATTGTGGGTATATCAGGTGCTCGCTTTTGAACACGACGGAAGAAGGCTGAGAACCTACCGGCTGGAGTGCAATAAGAGGACGACACCGATCGTGGTGCTGATCGAGGAACAGTTCTATGATACACTCGCCATTCCGGAGGAAACAGAGGAGGAGTCGATCCGGGAGGATGCTTACCGGGTGGCTGACGAGCGTTTTCTGGAAATTATCCAAAAGCTGTGTGAGGGCAGGATCGTATCCTCGGCCTATCTGTTGGGAGACGGATTTAGGGCAGACTGGAATAAGAAATCCTTACAGTTCCTATGCCGGAACAGAAGAGTTTTTCAGGGGAACAATCTCTTTAGCCGGGGGGCGTGCTTCGGCCTGCGGGATAAACTGATGCCCGATGAGACTTCGCAGAAGTATGTCTTTCTGGGAAAGGATAAATTGAAATCCAATATCGGAGTAAATGTATTGAGACAGGGAACGGAGTCCTATCTTGCACTTTTGGACGCAGGAGAGAACTGGTATGAGGTGAAAAAGGAATGTGAGTTCTATCTGGAAGGTGCGAGGGAACTTGCGTTGGTGATCACGCCCTTAAACGGCAGGCTGAAGGAGACGAAACGGCTTACCTTTGGCGGTGGAGGGGCAGAGGATGCACCGATTAAGAAATACCGGATGGAGATCGGGATGAGCTCACCGGAGACTGTGAAGGTAAAGCTGACAGATCTGGGTTTTGGGGAGCTGTTTCCCGGAACGGGCATGTCCTGGGAAGAGACGATAGAGGTGCCGTAGATGAGTCGAATTATACTGGAGACCGGCAGAAGAGCCGATTCCCCCTTTTTTCTGGAAAAAATATATGTTAATCTTTATTCGGTGGAAGAGCTGTGCTATATTCTGGTGCGGGATGCGGAGCTCCTTGATCAGGAGATCATGAGCCGTGAGCTGATAAAGTGGCTGGACGAGCAGTGCGGGCTGGATCAGCTTGCCCACACGCTGTATGCGATGCTGAACCAGAAGGTGTCCGCTGCGGCATTTGCCGGGACGATCCTGGAGTATGTGAAGCTTTATCCGGAGGATGCGATAGAGAAGGCAGAGGAGATCATACGTGCAAACGAGGGGCTGAGTCCCTGGGAGCGAAAGAAGGCGAAGGCAGATTATCTTCTCTCCGAGCGGAGATTTTTTACTGCGATGGAGCAGTATTATGCACTTCTGGAGGAACTGCCGGAGAGTGAAAAACATCTGGAGGCAAGAATTTATCATAATCTGGGAGTGACCTACAGCAGAATGTTCCTGTACCGGCAGGCAGCAGAATGGTTTATGAAAGCTTACGGGCAGGATCAGTCGCAGGAGAGCCTGCAACAGTATCTTGCGGCACTTCGGATGCTGCACACGGACAATGAATATGTGGACTTCATTGCAGAACATCCGGAATACCATGACGCTTCCATGAGGGTAGAACGCATGGTGGAGCAAAGCTACGGACAGTTTGAGGGAACGGACGAGAACCGGATGCTGTCTACCTTACAGATATGCAAGGAAGAAGGAATGGGGAACGGTACGAACGTGGCCTATTACGATGAGATAGAAAAGCTGACGAATAAACTGAAAGAACAATACAGAGAATTTACATCCTGATACATAAGGTACACAGGTGGAGGCTAAGATGGGTTGGTTTAAAAGATTTCTGGCAAAATTCCAAAAGGACACGGAGCCGGAGGAACTCTATGGAGAGGAATCCTGGGAGGAAAATCTGGAAGAGACAAAGGTGGATTATGCCAACAGGGAACAGCGGACGGACTATGTGAAAAGCTGTCTGGAGAAAATGGCAGATGCAGCCAAAGAACTGGAAAATCTGAATTATGAATATGAGATGGTGACTTCCTATCTGAAGGATATGGAAGAGATAGAAGCTCTCCCGAAGGAGGAGAGTCAGAGTCTCAAGGACTGCGCAAAGCGGGTATCCCTGCTGCAGGACAGCAAGGCGGATTTCAAGGGAAGACCCAGGCGTATGAGCGATGAGAAATATCATCAGATGGAGCGGCTTACCGGACAGGTGGAGGAAGGTCTGCAAAAGCTGGGCGAGGCAGAGAACTACCAGAACCTTATCAAACAGGACTTAAACCGGCTTGACGGAGAGAAGCACGCGTACCTGTACCGCAAGAATGAGCTGATCCATGTGATCTCAGACACGCGTGGAATGGCTCTGATCTGTGTTGTGGCGCTTGGACTTTGTACCCTGCTTCTGATGCTGCTGCAATTTCTCATGGATATGAATACGCAGATAGGCTATCTGCTCACCGCAGGGGTGGCAGCGGTAGCGATAACGGTGATCTATGTGAAGCACATGGATGCGAAGCGGGATCTCCGCCGTGTGGAAAACGGGATCAACCGGATCATTCTTTTGCAGAATAAAGTGAAGATCCGCTATATCAACAATACCAATCTGTTAGAGTATCTGTATCTGAAATACGGTGTGCAGAGCAGACAGGAGCTGGAGAATCTGTGGAAGGATTATCAGCTTGAGAAGGATGAGCGGGAGAAAATAAGGAGAGCGGAGATTGATCTGGACTACAGTGAGCAGGAGCTGCTGGGAATGTTGAAGTGCTATCAGATCAAGGATCCGGCAATCTGGCTGCACCAGACGGAGGCAATCCTTGATCCGAAGGAAATGGTGGAGATCCGTCATAATCTGATCATCCGCAGACAGTCGCTGCGAAGAAGAATGGATTATAATAAAGAGGTGGTCGCAGGAACCTCACAGAAAGAGATCAAGCATTTAGTTGAAAAATATCCGCAGTATGCCAAAGAGGTGATGGCCTCGGTGGATGAATACGAGAAACGGTTTCAATAGAGGGATGACAGGGCTATACAAAGAATGAGAGCCCGGAAGTGTTCTTTGTGGAAGAAGGAATTCTGGAAGGGTTCAGGAAAGGCATGGTAGGAGATGAACACAGAGTTGGAACAGACGGATAAGCTGAGTGAGGAGTGCGGAGTATTCGGAATCTATGATTTTGACGGGAACGATGTTGCCTCGTCGATCTATTACGGATTGTTTGCCTTGCAGCACCGGGGACAGGAAAGCTGCGGTATCGCAGTCAGCGACACGAAGGGGCCCAAAGGAAAGGTATTGAGCGCTAAGGAGATGGGCCTTTTAAATGAAAATTTCACACCGGAGACACTGGAAAAGCTGAAGGGAGATATCGGTGTGGGACATGTGCGTTATTCGACGGCGGGCAGCAGTACGCGGGAAAATGCGCAGCCGCTGGTTTTGAACTATGTCAAGGGAACACTGGGACTTGCCCACAACGGAAATCTGATCAATGCACCGGAACTGAGACATGAACTGGAGTATTCGGGTGCGATCTTCCAGACGACGATCGACTCAGAGGTGATCGCCTATCACATTGCAAGAGAGAGACTGAACTGCGGATCGGTAGAGGAAGCGGTCGGAAGGGCGATGAAGAAGATCAAGGGAGCCTATTCGCTGATCGTCATGTCGCCGAGAAAACTGATCGGTGCCAGAGATCCCTATGGTTTCCGGCCGCTTTGTATTGGAAAACGTGATAATGCCTATATCCTGGCTTCCGAGACGTGCGCACTTGACACGATCGGAGCACAGTTTATAAGGGATGTCGAGCCGGGCGAGATTGTGACGATATCGCCGGATCGGGGAATTGAGTCAGATAAGAGTATGTGTCTGCCGAAGGAAAAGCATGGAAGATGCGTATTTGAATATATTTATTTTGCAAGACCGGACAGCCATATTGATGGGGTGAGCGTCTATGAATCAAGAATTCTGGCCGGAAGATATCTCGCAATGGATTCCCCGGTGGAAGCTGATCTGGTGGTCGGTGTGCCGGAATCCGGAAACTGCGCGGCACTTGGGTATTCGATGGAGTCCGGGATACCTTACGGACAGGCGTTTGTCAAGAATGCCTATGTGGGAAGAACCTTCATCAAGCCAAAGCAGAAGAACCGGGAAAGCAGCGTACAGGTGAAGCTGAATGCCATAAGGGAAGCTGTCAACGGCAAACGGATCATCATGATCGACGATTCCATTGTCCGGGGAACAACCTCAGACCGGATTGTCAGGATGCTGCGGGAGGCCGGTGCGAAGGAAGTACATATGAGAGTCAGCTCACCACCGTTTCTGTGGCCCTGTTATTTCGGCACGGATGTGCCTGCGCGGGAACAACTGATAGCCTATAACAGAACTGTTGAGGAGATACGGCAGGTCATCGGAGCAGATTCCCTTGGATACCTTAGGACGGAGAGACTGGAAGAGATTGCAGGTCATCTCGGAATCTGCAAGGGATGCTTTACCGGGAAATACCCGTTAGACCCTCCGAAGGAGGACATCCGCGGAGAGTATGAAAGGTAATCCCGCGATATGCGAATATGGGGGAGGATTGTGGGAGTGCGCAGCACGGAACGATCCGCAGACATCATATTATTATAAATTAAAGAGGAAAGGAAACAGCTATGAGCACAGACAGATATGTAAGCCCATTATCAGAGCGTTACGCAAGTAAGGAGATGCAGTATATTTTTTCTCCGGATATGAAATTCCGTACATGGAGAAAGCTTTGGATCGCACTTGCGGAAACCGAGATGGAACTGGGACTCAGCCAGAACGGAAAACCGGTCATTACACAGGAGCAGATTGATGAACTGAAAGCACATGCAGAGGACATCAACTATGAGGTGGCCAAGGCGAGGGAAAAAGAGGTACGTCATGACGTGATGAGTCATGTCTATGCATATGGAGTACAGTGTCCAAAGGCAGCAGGGATCATTCATCTGGGAGCAACCTCCTGTTATGTGGGAGACAATACGGATATTATCGTGATGACAGAGGCGCTGAGACTGGTAAAGAAGAAGCTTGTCAATGTCATTGCGGAGCTGGCGAAGTTTGCAGATACCTACAAAGACCTGCCGACGCTGGCATTTACCCATTTTCAGCCTGCACAGCCGACTACGGTGGGAAAGAGGGCTACTCTGTGGGCGCAGGAATTCTGTCTGGATCTGGAGGATCTGGAATATGTGCTCTCCACAATGAAGCTGCTCGGTTCTAAGGGAACGACCGGAACCCAGGCATCCTTTTTAGAGCTTTTTGACGGAGATCAGGAGACGATCGATAAGATTGACCCAATGATCGCGAAGAAGATGGGATTTGAGAAGTGCTATCCGGTATCGGGACAGACCTATTCCCGTAAGGTGGATACGAGAGTCTGCAACATTCTGGCAGGAATAGCCGCATCGGCACATAAAATGTCCAATGACATCCGTCTTTTGCAGCATCTGAAAGAAGTTGAGGAGCCTTTTGAGAAGAGCCAGATCGGTTCTTCGGCCATGGCATATAAACGGAATCCGATGAGAAGTGAGAGAATCGCATCCCTCTCAAGGTTTGTGATGGTGGATGCCCTGAACCCGGCGATCACTTCGGCGACACAGTGGTTTGAGAGAACACTGGACGATTCTGCAAACAAGAGACTGTCGATTCCGGAGGCCTTTCTTGCGATTGACGGTATTCTGGATCTATGCCTGAACGTAGTTGATGGACTGGTGGTATATGACAAGGTGATCACAAAGCGTCTGATGAGCGAACTGCCGTTTATGGCGACGGAGAATATCATGATGGATGCCGTTAAGATGGGAGGAAACCGTCAGGAGCTTCACGAGAAGATCAGAGAGCTTTCCATGATAGCCGGTGCGAATGTGAAGCGCGAGGGCAAGGAAAATAATCTGCTGGAGCTGATCGCGGCAGACCCGGCCTTCAACATGAGCCTTGAGGATCTGCAAAAGACGATGGATCCTTCGAAATATGTGGGACGTGCACCGTTGCAGGTAGAGAAATTCCTGAAGGAGATCGTTAACCCGATCCTCGAAGAGAACAAGGATCTGCTGGGAGTTAAGGCAGAGATCAACGTGTAGGAAAAAGTGGAATAAATCGAGTTAGACACAACGAACTAACGAATTTTAATATATGAAATTGCGATAAATAGAGCTTGCGGAAGAGGGGCAGTAGTGCTAGAATAGGGTAACAGCTTATGGAAGAGAAAAGAGGTTATCCATATGAATGAAAATTATGAAAAACAGGCGATGAAAGTATCTATGGTGAGCATTGTCGGTAATTTCATTTTAACAGCACTAAAGCTCCTTGCCGGAATCGTGGCACATTCTGGGGCAATGATATCAGATGCGATTCATTCGGCTTCGGATGTGTTCAGCACCTTTGTTGTCATTGTCGGAATCCGGATTTCCGGGAAGGAATCAGATAAGGATCACCCGTATGGGCATGAAAGGCTGGAGTGCGTTGCAGCGATCGTGCTGGCAACGATTCTTGCAGCGACAGGTCTGGGGATCGGCTATTCGGCAGCCGTCAAAATCGCAGGTGGAAATTATGCGAATCTGGAGATACCGGGGATGCTTGCCCTGCTTGCAGCGGTTCTTTCGATTGCCGTCAAGGAAGCAATGTATCAGTATACCAGAGTTTATGCGAAGAAATATGACTCCAGTGCCCTGATGGCAGATGCATGGCACCATCGATCCGATGCATTGTCGTCGGTGGGAGCACTGATCGGTATTGCGGGAGCAAGGATGGGATTTCCGGTGCTTGATCCGATCGCGAGCTTTGTGATCTGCATTTTTATCGAAAAAGCGGCCTATGACATTTTTATGGATGCCGTGAATAAGATGGTTGACAGAGCCTGTGATGAAGAGACGGAGGATAAGCTTAGAAAATGCGCCATGGGACAGTCGGGCGTGCTTGGCATTGACCTTCTTCACACAAGAGTATTTGGAAATAAGATTTATGTGGATATCGAGATTTCCGCAGACGCGGAGCAGTCACTCCGGGAGGCACACGGAATTGCAGAGCGTGTGCATGATTCCATTGAGAAGGAATTTCCCAAGGTGAAACACATCATGGTTCACGTAAATCCGGCACAGTAGAGATGAAACCGGACGTTCGTGGATACAAACCTGATATGCACAAAAACGAGGATTTTTATGAAAAAGAGTGAAGAATCTGGCAAGGGTGATAAGCAGGGAAGGATCGGCACTTTGGCCTTGAGCTTTCTGAAAATCGGTCTGTTTACATTTGGCGGTGGCTATGCAATGATTGCCCTTCTGGAGAGAGAGTTTGTCCGTGGGAGAAAATGGATGGAAGACGGGGAATTTCTGGATATGATATCCATTTCCGAATCTACCCCGGGCCCGGTCGCGATCAATATGGCAACTTATATAGGATATAAAATGGCAGGGATATGGGGAGCAGCCGTTTCTACGGTGGCTGTCTGTATTCCTTCCTTTTTGATCATTTATGGGATCTCCCTTTTCTTTGAAGCGTTTGTAAAGCTTTCCTATGTGCAGTACGCATTCCGCGGAGTGCAGGTCTGCGTCATCTATCTGATTTTCTCTGCAGGAGTGCGGATGTTTAAGGTTTTGGAGAAGAATCTTTTTCAGAAATGTATCCTGTGTCTGGTATCGGCTACAATGCTTTTGTGTACCCTGTTTTCCGGAAGCTTTTCTTCTATTCTGTGTATTCTTTTGTGCGGAGTGGCCGGGATTGTAGATCATGCCATTTTGCAGGTAAGAAGAAGGGGAGAAGAGAAATGATCTATTGGAAGCTTTTTTTCACCTTTTTGGAAATCGGAGCGGTCTCCTTTGGAGGAGGCTATGGGATGATCTCCCTGATCAGAGAGAAGGTGACGGTAAATGCATGGCTGACGGAAAGTGAATTTCTGAATTTTATTGCAGTTTCCGAGTCTACTCCCGGCCCGTTGGCGGTAAACATGGCAACCTTTATCGGGTCTTCTCAGGGTGGGATATTAGGAGCGTTGGCGGCAACCCTTGGGGTAGTGCTCCCGTCCTTTATCATAATTCTGATCATCGCGGCTGTTCTCACAAATCTGTTGAAATATGCCGGAGTGAGAAGTTTTCTGGAGGGAATCCGGCCCTGTATTGTGGCGATGATCCTGACGACAGCGTTGACGATGGGGCTTAGTGTCCTTGTCAACGTGCAGAGCGTGGAAAGCAAGGTACAGGTGAACCTGCGGGGATTTGTGATTCTGCTTGTGATAGTTCTTGTACAATTTCTGTCGAAAAAATGGAGAAAGAAAGAGGTCTCTCCGGTTCTGTTGATCATCCTGTCGGCGGCTTTCGGGATGGTGCTATATTCCTGAAAAGGAACTAAGGAGAGTATTTTGCTTATCATAAAAGAAAACTATTGACAAACAATTAAATAAATGTTTAAATGTTCATGTAAGAAAACAGTAACGATTCAGGGCCATACAAAGACGATTTGAGAATGGGGGGTTGAATTGTTGCGGAAAATATAAATAAAGAGGAGAGATGAGAAATGACAAAAAAACAAAAAAAGGTTTTGATCCGAATTATCGTTTCTGCCATATTATTGATAGTGTGTTGTTTGATGCCGTTTACGAACTCTTATGTGAAATTTATTGCATTTATGGTTCCCTATTTTGTGATCGGCTATGATATATTGAAGAAAGCAGTTCTGGGAATCATCCACGGAGAGGTGTTCGACGAGAATTTTCTGATGGCAGTTGCAACAGTAGGCGCGATTGCACTGAGCGACTATAAGGAAGGAACAGCGGTTATGCTGTTTTATCAGATCGGTGAGTTGTTTCAGAGCTATGCCGTTGGCAAGAGCAGAAGAAATATTTCCCAGCTGATGGATATCCGTCCTGACTATGCGAACATAGAGGAAGATGGCAAACTGAAGCAGGTTGACCCTGACGAGGTGGCAATCGGAACCATCATCACGGTACAGCCCGGTGAGAAAGTACCGCTTGACGGAACGGTGGTAGAGGGAAGTGCTTCCCTGAATACCAGTGCACTGACCGGAGAAAGCCTTCCGAGAGAGGTGAAGGAAGGCGACGATGTGATCAGCGGATGCGTGAATATGTCAGGTGTTCTCCGCATCAGAACAACCAAAGAGTTTGGAGAGTCCACAGTCTCCAAGATACTGGAGCTGGTTGAAAACTCCAGTATGAAGAAATCAAGATCAGAGAACTTTATTACAAGATTTGCAAGATATTATACACCGGCAGTCTGCTATGGAGCCCTTGCCCTCGCCATTCTGCCGCCTGTGATCAATCTGATTTCCGGCAATCCGGCAAACTGGTCACAGTGGGTGATAAGGGCGTTAACAACACTTGTTATCAGTTGTCCGTGTGCGCTTGTTATATCGATTCCACTAAGTTTCTTTGGAGGAATCGGAGGAGCTTCCGCAAAGGGAATCCTTGTCAAGGGTTCGGTATATCTGGAGGAACTGGCACATGCGAAATATGTGGTATGTGACAAGACCGGTACTCTGACAAAGGGTGTATTTGAAGTGACAGATACAGAGCCTGCTGGTGATTTTGACAAAGAAACACTGCTGGAGATGGCGGCTTATGCGGAGAATTATTCCAACCATCCGATCAGTAAGAGTCTGAAACAGGCTTACGGAAAAGAGATTGACGCTTCCAGAGTAAGCGATATCGAGGAGATCAGCGGACATGGAATTACAGCGACAGTCGGCGGCAAGAAGGTTGCAGTAGGAAACCGCAAACTGATGAAGAAGCTGGAGATTTCCTATACAGAACCGACAAAGGTTGGAACAGAGGTCCATGTAGCAATCGATGGCGTTTATGCCGGTTATATTTTAATATCAGATGTTATTAAACCGAATGCAAAGAAAGCAGTGGCAGATCTGAAACAGGCTGGTGTGGAGCATGTGATCATGCTGACGGGAGATGCGAAACGGGTTGCAGATTCTGTGGCGCAGGAGCTTGGACTGGATGAGGTTAAGAGCGAACTGCTCCCTGCGGATAAGGTAAAAGAGGTAGAGAACCTTTTGGAAACGAAGGGCAAGAAAGAGGTACTTGCTTTTGTGGGAGACGGAATCAACGATGCACCGGTGCTTTCCAGAGCTGACCTTGGTATTGCGATGGGCGCTA
The DNA here is from genome assembly GCA_934385475.1 of uncultured Lachnospiraceae bacterium. Lineage (GTDB taxonomy): Bacteria > Bacillota > Clostridia > Lachnospirales > Lachnospiraceae > UBA3282. Next base: position 45,375 of record CAKRPS010000009.1, read on the forward strand.
TGGGATCAGATGCCGCTATTGAGGCAGCGGACATTGTCCTGATGGATGACGATCCGGCAAAGATTGCAACGGCAATGAAGATTTCAAGAAAGACGATCCGCATTGTACACCAGAACATTGTTTTTGCACTGGCTGTCAAGGCACTGTGTCTGTTCTTCGGCGCGATAGGCTTTGTCAATATGTGGTGGGCTATTTTCGCCGATGTCGGAGTTATGATAATAGCTGTTATTAATGCGACAAGAGCCTTGAAACATAAAGAGAAATAGTTACGCAAAATATATAAGGGGAAAAAGAATGGAAGAGATAAAGTTGCCGCACGACCACGGACAGAGTGAGGAGAGGGTGATCAAACGCCTTCCGGCAGTTGAAGAATGCAGACAGGTGGCAGAGATCTTTAAGCTGATCAGCGATGGAACAAGACTCAGAATCCTGCTCCTTCTCTGTCATTGTGAGGAGTGCGTGAGCAATATCGCCGCTTTCATGGAAATGAGCGATCCGGCAGTGTCCCATCACCTGAAACTGTTGAGACACTGCGGATTGATTGTGAGCCGGAGAGATGGCAAAGAGGTGTATTACAGACTGGCAGATACGGAGCAGGCAAGTCTGGTTCATAAGGCATGCGAAGATATGTTCAAAATATCCTGTCCACTCAACGAAGAGGGGTAAAATCATAAAATGCACCTGTCAGTTGCGGAATTTCCAAGTCTGTTTGGTGGCCTGCAACAGGGCGGTACGGTAAAATCTGAGCATCGATGGAGGTATACAGACGTAGCCCTCGAAATAAAAAGAAGGAATTCCGGCAGACCTATACACGTAACGTGACAATCGGAGTGAGTCTGTATATTATTGGCGTGATACCGATTTTTGTTGCAGCAGCCTTTGAGGCAGAAGATTTTGTAGCGGTAACCTGTGTCAGTGTCCTTCTTTTATTTGTGGCAGCCGGAACGGTTCTGATAACAAAAGTAGGTGTTGTGATGGAAGGCTATAAAAAGCTTTTGCAGGAGTAGCTTTTGCTGCATTGAACATGATCGTGCGTGGTGTGGCAGGAAGAAAATAAGCAAAACAGTATTCTGTGAGCACATAAATTAAACTTATGCTATTTATAATAAATATTTATTTTACTTATGATGTTAAATCCTCTATAATAGTGTATGGAGGGTTCTGAAAAAGATGGAAACAGAAAGAACCTGGTGGAGTTGCAAACAAGGAGGAGATATCATGGTTAAGGCAGTTGTCGGAGCCAACTGGGGCGACGAAGGAAAAGGTAAGATTACAGACATGCTTGCAGAGAAAGCGGATATTATTGTGCGTTTTCAGGGTGGAGCTAATGCAGGACACACGATTGTAAACAATTATGGAAAATTTGCACTGCATACGTTACCGTCAGGAGTTTTTTACGGACATACGACAAGCATTATAGGCAATGGTGTGGCATTAAATATTCCGATTTTGTTTAATGAGATCAAGTCCATAACAGACAGAGATGTGCCCATGCCTAAGATACTGGTTTCAGACAGATGTCAGATGGTAATGCCATATCATGTGTTATTTGATCAATATGAAGAGGAGAGACTGGGCGGTAAATCGTTTGGTTCTACCAAGTCAGGCATTGCTCCCTTCTATTCCGATAAATATGCAAAGACCGGCTTTCAGGTAAGTGAGTTGTTCGACGAGGAACTGTTAAAGGAGAAGGTTGAGCGGATCTGTGAGACGAAGAATGTTCTGCTGGAGCATTTGTATCATAAGCCGCTGATTGATCCGGCTGAGCTGCTGGAAACCCTTCATCAGTATAAGGAGATGATAGCACCTTACGTGTGTGATGTCTCCGCTTATCTGGATAAGGCATTGAAGGAAGGGAAGACCGTTCTGCTGGAGGGACAGCTTGGAACACTGAAGGACCCGGATCATGGAATTTATCCGATGGTTACTTCTTCCTCTACACTGGCAGCTTACGGAGCGATTGGAGCAGGCCTTCCGCCTTATGAGATCAAACAGATCATCACAGTATGTAAAGCATATTCTTCCGCTGTAGGTGCAGGTGCATTTGTCTCCGAAATTTTCGGGGATGAGGCAGATGAACTCAGACGCAGAGGCGGAGACGGAGGAGAGTTTGGTGCAACAACCGGACGCCCGCGACGTATGGGATGGTTTGACTGTGTGGCATCCAAATATGGCTGCAGACTGCAGGGAGCAACGGATGTTGCCTTTACCGTTTTGGATGTACTCGGATATCTGGATGAGATTCCGGTATGTGTCGGTTATGAAATAGATGGGGAAGTGACAACAGATTTCCCGGTTACCTGCAAGTTAGAGAAAGCAAAACCGGTTTTGAAGAAACTGCCGGGGTGGAAATGTGATATCCGTGGAATTAAGAAGTATGAAGATCTTCCGGAGAACTGCCGTAACTATGTAGAGTTTATTGAGCAGGAGATCGGTTATCCGGTCACGATGGTTTCTAACGGACCGGGAAGAGAGGATATTATTTACCGCAAAAGTCCGCTGAGTAAATAATTTATTCCTAATTTAACAAAAATGTCAAAAAGCTATCGCGGTTGTGGATAGCTTTTTGTTGTTACGTAGAAATGGGGAATGCTATGTACAATCTGGAGTATTATAAGACATTTTACTATGTGGCAAAGACGGGAAGTATCACGCAGGCTGCCAGTGAACTGGCGATATCACAGCCGGCGGTAAGCCAGTCGATGAAGCAGCTTGAGAACCTGCTTGGAACAAAGCTGTTTACCAGGGCTTCCAAGGGAGTACAGCTCACAGCCGAGGGGGAACTTCTGTATCAGTATGTTGCAAAGGGATGCGAGCAGATTTTCTTAGGGGAACAAAGGCTGGAGCAGATGTTGAATCTCGAACTGGGGGAGATTCACATTGGTGCGAGCGATATGACCCTGCAGTTTTATCTTCTGCCGTATCTGGAAGCCTTTCATGAGAAGTACCCACACATTAAGGTGGTGGTCAGCAATGCGCCTACGCCGGAGACACTGGAAAATCTGCTGGAAAATAAGATAGACTTCGGTGTGGTCAGTACACCCTTTGAGTCAAAACATGGCATAGAGGTAATGACAGTGAAGGAGATTGAGGATGTCTTTGTGGCAGGCAGAAGGTTTCTTCCTTATAAGAACCGTATGCTCGATTTGCAGGAGCTGGAGAGGATACCGATTATCTGTCTGGAAGGGAAAACGAGTACGAGATCTTATATCGACGGATTTCTTTTGGATAACGGTGTGCGTATCCGTCCAGAGTTTGAACTTGCCACCAGTAACATGATCGTACAGTTTGCGTTGCGAAATCTGGGCGTTGGCTGTGTGATGCGGGAATTTGCCAGAGAGTATCTGGATTCAGGAACTTTATTTGAATTACGATTTAACAAAATTATCCCCAAGAGACATTTTTGTGTGGTCACCAATACCAAGGTGCCGCTTTCGGCGGCTACGGCAAATATGTTAAGATTGCTTCAGGAAGAAGCAACGGAAAGGAAAAATGTATGATTACAACTGTTATTTTTGATATAGGAAACGTTCTGGTGGAGTTTAGCTGGAGAAAGCATTATGAACTTATGGGATTTGACGAGGCAATGATCGAACGCCTTGCAAAGGCTACGGTGAGAAACCCTGCATGGAACGAATATGATAGAGGAGTCCTCTCAGAAGAGGAGACGATTCAGGGATTTGTGGATTCCGATCCGGAGATAGAGGATGATATCCGGAGGGCACTGAAAAATATTCGAACGATGATAAACCGCTGTGATTACGCCATCCCCTGGATACAGGATCTGAAAAAGAAGGGATACCGTTGTCTCTATCTCTCTAATTTCTCCCATAAGGCAGAGACAGAATGTGCGGATGCACTTGATTTTATTCCCTATATGGATGGGGGAATCCTTTCCTACCGCGACAAGGTGATCAAGCCGCAGCCGGAGATTTATGATCTTCTGATTGAACGGTATCAGCTTGTTCCGGAAGAATGTGTCTTTCTGGATGATACCCTTCCAAATGTGGAGGCAGCCAGAAGAGCAGGAATGCATGCAATCCATTTCAAGAACAGAGAACAGGCACTGGAAGAGCTGAAGGATCTTGGGGTAAACTAATGTCCATCCTTGTTTTGCTCAGAAGAGGGAACGTCGCTGTGAAGAATATCTATGGATGCCATGGTATGCTTACGGGAATAGATCCCATATAGCCAGATGTAGATCCACAGAAGGATAGGGAGAGCGATCGTCATCAACAGGCAGCCTGCAAAGAGCTTACCGGAACCATCCGGGTTGACAATGGCTACGATCAGTGTGATCAGGTACATGGCAGCTAACAGAATGGCACAGACAAGTGCCGCAATCTGTTTGGGTGTCCTGCGTGTTTTCTTCATGATGGGAAACTCCTTTCGCGGAAGGTTGGATAACCTTTTCGGGATTTATGAGATTACCTTATCATATTTTGTGTGGGATTGCCACTCATTCTCATTTCTTCGTTGCCATAACAAAAAGGCTGCCGCAGCGTGCGACAGCCTATATAGGGGAGGATAAGTATTCATTTTATCTTTGGTAACATCAAAGGAGGGGGTCCATTGACTGTTTATAGTATACCCTGCCTCAAAGAGTTTAAACAAAATTTTTGAAAAAGTTAAAATTTTTTGATTTTGTCCGATATAACATACAAAGGTAGTCGAAAGAAGACTACGGGGAAGGAACGGATACTATATGCGAATCACAAGAAATATGATGAATGCATCCGCGAGAAGGGCAAAGCTTCCAATCAGTCAAGGCTCTTTGTTAGATCAGGTCAATCAGTCAAAGACGAGCAGCAAGATGGCAGGTATTTTTGCCAATAACAGATTTAAGGGTGCATCCACGACAGCAGCCAGAAATGTGCTGGGAGGCAGCTATAACAGTATGGAAACGAATGCAGACAAAATGAAGTCGGCAACGGATAAGTTTCTGGACAATACAGACAAAGGCTTGTTTGCCAAACTGAAAGAAAGCGGCAAGACGGAGGATGTCATAAAGCAGGCGAAGGAGCTTGCGAGTGCTTACAATGACACACTGGAGAATCTGGGTACTGAGACATCGGTACTTGCAAACTTCTATCAGAAACAGTTAAGGAGCCTTGCGCAGGGAAATGCGAAAGAGCTTGCAGAGGCGGGGATCATCTACGGGAAGGATGGAAAGCTTTCTGTTGATGAGACGAAAATGAAGACCGTGGAACCGGATGTTCTGCAAAAGCTGTTGGGAGAGAGCAGTGGATTTACCAAGAGGCTATCCTATCTGTCAGAGCGGATTTCGGATTTTGCAGAGAGCAACTTAAAGAGCGCGTCCAGCACCTATGGTTCTGCCGGAAATTCTTATGTGGCATTTTTAAATAGTAGATTTAATTCAAGAGGGTAGGACATTAGTCCTACCTCTTTTGCTGTTTGCGATGAGGAAATTGCGCGCATCTGCGTGAATGTATCTGACGACAGCGAATTAGTGCTTTGTGTTAAAAGTTTGTTTATTTTATAAGTCGTGCCTTTACAAGCTTTGAACGGGAATAGTAAAATATTTAGGGATAAATTTTATTTATTACGTAAAATTAATTCATAATATAATTTAATTAAAGGGTGTGATGCGAATTTGAACAAAAAATTGAAAGAGAAAGTGGATGAATCTGTCAGCGCAGTACTGCCGATCACAGTGATCGTAATGCTGCTGAGCATCTTTGTGGTGCCGATGGAAACCGGTACGATAGCGATGTTTCTGGTCGGGGCATTTATGCTGATCATCGGGATGGCGTTTTTTCAGTTGGGGGCTGAAATGTCTATGACACCGCTCGGTGAAGGTGTGGGTTTCCAGATCATGAAGACCAAAAAGCTGCCGGTGTTGATTCTGGTATGTCTTCTGATGGGAGTGATCATCACCATTGCAGAGCCTGATCTACAGGTGCTTGCAAATCAGGTTCCATCGATTCCAAACGAAGTACTTATCTGGACGGTGGCGGCCGGAGTTGGTGTATTTCTTGTGGTGGCTGTGCTCCGTATTATTTTCAAACTCAGTCTGCCGATTCTGCTCTGTGTGCTCTACATAGCCTTATTTATTCTGTCCTTCGTAGCACCGGGAGATTTTATTGCGGTTGCCTTTGACTCGGGCGGCGTGACGACAGGCCCGATGACAGTGCCTTTTATCATGGCGATCGGTGTCGGGCTTTCGGCGACAAGAAGTGATAAGAACGGTTCAAGCGACAGTTTCGGTCTGGTATCGTTCTGCAGTATCGGCCCGATCGTTATGGTGCTTTTGCTTGGAATATTCTATCATCCGACTGGGGCGGCCTACAATGCAACGGAAATTCCGGATGTAGTGACGATGCAGGATGTTATGAGACAGTTCGTACATATGCTGCCTGACTATGGCAAAGAAGTATTCTCTTCTATTTTGCCGGTGCTTGTGGTATTTCTGCTGTTCCAGCTGATATCCAGAAGATACCACAAAAATCAGATGATCAAGATGCTGATGGGTTTTCTGTATACGATCATTGGTTTGATCTTGTTCCTGACTGGTGTTAACGTCGGATTTGCTCCTGTGGGAAGCCTTCTGGGAAGCAATCTGGCAGCACAGCCATGGAAGTGGGCACTGATTCCGATCGGTGCGCTGATTGGTTACTATATTGTAAAGGCAGAGCCTGCGGTGCAGGTCCTGAACAAACAGGTGGAAGAAATTACCAACGGGTCGATCTCCCGTGGTGCCATGAACCTGTGTCTTTCCATCGGTGTGTCCGCGTCAGTGGCTCTTGCCATGCTGCGTGTACTGACGGGAATGAATATTTATTTTCTGCTGATACCGGGCTATGTTATTGCGCTGGTGCTGACAAAGTTTGTGCCAAAGGTTTTTGTCGGTATCGCATTTGACTCCGGTGGGGTTGCCAGCGGACCGATGACTTCAACCTTTCTGCTTCCGCTTGCGATGGGAGCCTGTACAGCGATCGGGGGAAATGTTGTCACGGATGCGTTTGGCGTGGTAGCTATGGTTGCAATGGCCCCGCTCATTGCCATACAGATCATGGGAGCCCTGTATAATCTGAAACAGAAGAAGACGGTATCTGCTGCTGTGGTAATGGCGGATATTGACGACAATATGATCATTGATATTGAGGAGGAGTAGGAATGCAGGAATTGATGAAACAGACAATTGATAAAAGACAAACCTTCCGATGCCTTGTCATTATCATTGATACCAATATCAGAGAGAAACTGACAGAGTTTCTGGAGGACTCCGGTATCCCGATTTGTTATCAGATGCACGGGGTGGGAACTGCAAATTCTGATTTCCTGAACCTTTGCGGTCTGGGTGATACACAGAAAACGATCATGGTCTGCTTTGTGCCGAGGTACCGGACCAAAATGATCCTGGCAGAGATGAATCAGGCATTGAAGCTGCACAAGAAAGGAACCGGTATAGCAGTCAGCATTCCGGTGGGCAGCCTGCAGGGATGGCTGTATAAGCTTTTGAATGTGGCAGAGCAGAGCATGGGAGAGCAGGAAACGGAAAATGAGGTGAAGAAGATGAGTGAGACGATTACACATGCAATGATACTTGTGACAGCGGAACAGGGATACAGTGATGATATCATGTGCACGGCCAGAGCGGCAGGAGCTACCGGAGGTACGGTACTGAAAGGACTGCGACGCAGCTCTGAGGAAGCGGCAAAGCATTTTGGAATCGCCCTTCAGGATGAGCAGGAAATAGTAGCCATTGTGGTACCCAAGGACAAAAAGACCGAGATCATGACGGCAATCAGCACACAGCACGGAATCAATACGCCGGCACATGCGGTCGCATTTTCCCTTCCGGTAGATGCGATCATGGGATTGTAGGGTAATGATAATTTTTTGTTTTACTTTTTGAGGAAAATGATGTATACTTAGCATAAATTTGTGCCGGTATACATCTTTTCTCTTATGGCGATGAGGAAAATGAATGACCGGAAGAGAAATAAAACATAAAGGTGGTAGTTTGAGATGGCATTACTAAAGCAGTGGCGGGATATGGCCTATTCAGAAACAGCAAATAAGGGTGATCTCCAGAGATTATGGTCGGCATACTTCCAGAAGGAGAAGGATATTTATGCGATCCTGTTGAAGAATCCGGACGAAGAAGTCAAGGGTACTGTGAAAGAACTGGCTGAGAAATATAATATTGATATTATGACAATGGTTGGTTTTCTGGATGGTATTAACGACAGTCTGAAGACAGCAAATCCGATCGAAGAGATGGAAGAGGATACCCAGGTAAGCCTTGCATTTGACAAAGAGCTTCTTTATAAGAACATGGTCGCAGCAGGTGCTGACTGGCTGTATAATCTGGAAGAGTGGAACGATATTTTCGACGAGGAGACCAGAAAGAAGCTGTACAGAGAGCAGAAGGAGTCTACTACGATCCATAAGGATAAAAAGGTATACCCGAATGATCCCTGTCCGTGCGGAAGTGGTAAGAAATATAAGAAATGCTGTGGCAAGAATGCCTGATCGGGCATGTGAATTAATCCTGCGGCAAGAGTGGCAGTATATGTGAAAGTACCCTCTGCATTGTCTATAGAATGATGCAGGGGGTTTTGTTTTGGAGATGGTTGGTGTGCGCAGGAAATATGCGCAGAAATGGAGGTTAACATGAAGTGGACAGAACTGAAGGAGCGTACAACAGAATTTTTGAAGGGAGATCTGCAGTTGAGCAAGCTTGATTTCTTTCTGATCGGCGCAATCTGTCTGTTGGCCGGTATTTGCGTGGGTCTGATCACAGCGCCGGTTTCACATGGAATCAGCCTGTTCAGTCATAATGGCTATAACAATGGCAACAATAACAGAGGAACGCTGTCAACGGAAGACGGCGATGAGGATGCCATAGAGCGGGCATAGAGATAAGTGCAGGCTGACAGGAGATATGCCTGTAAAAAACAAAGACAGAGGGAAGATGATTAAAAATGAAGATTACATTAAAGGATGATTCTTATAAAGAGTATGCTCAGGCAATGAGCATTTATGAAATTGCGGCAGATATTTCGGAGGGGCTCGCAAGAGTGGCCTGCGCCGGAGAAGTGGATGGAAAGGTAGAGGACCTTCGGACAGTCATTGACAGAGACTGCACCTTGAATATCCTCACCGCAAATGATCCGGAGGGATTGCGGGTTATCCGTCATACAACATCCCATGTGCTCGCTGAGGCAGTCAAGAGACTGTTCCCTGATGCGAAGGTGACGATCGGCCCTGCAATTGATGAAGGTTTTTATTATGATTTTGATTCCGCACCGTTTTCCAGAGATGATCTGGATAAGCTTGAGGCGGAGATGAAAAAGATCATCAAAGAAGGAAAGAAGATCGAGAGATTCACCCTGCCAAGGGAAGAAGCAATCAAATTTATGGAAGAAAAAGGAGAACCCTACAAGGTTGAACTGATCCGTGGTCTTCCGGAGGATGCGGAGATTTCCTTCTATGATCAGGGAGGCTTCGTGGACCTTTGTGCAGGTCCGCATCTGATGAGCACGAAAAATATCAAGGCATATAAGTTGATTTCTTCCTCTATGGCATACTGGCGCGGAGATTCCGACAGGGCACAGCTTCAGCGTATCTACGGAACCGCGTTTGCAAAGAAGGAAGAACTGGAGACATATCTGGAGCATCTGGAGGATATCAAGCGCCGTGACCATAATAAGCTGGGAAGAGAGATGGAGCTTTTCACAACCGTGGACGTGATCGGACAGGGACTTCCGCTGCTGCTTCCGAAGGGAACCAAGATGGTGATGAAGATGCAGCGCTGGATCGAGGATCTGGAGGACAAGGAGTGGGGATATGTCAGAACCAAGACCCCACTGATGGCAAAGAGCGATCTGTATAAGATTTCGGGACACTGGGATCACTATAAGGACGGAATGTTTGTCCTGGGTGATGAAGAAAAGGACAAAGAGGTGTTTGCACTTCGCCCGATGACTTGTCCGTTCCAGTATTATTGTTACAAAAACAGCCAGCATTCCTACCGCGATCTGCCGATCCGTTATGGAGAAACATCGACGCTGTTCAGAAATGAGGATTCCGGAGAAATGCATGGACTTACCCGTGTACGTCAGTTTACGATCTCCGAAGGACATCTGATCGTGAGACCCGACCAGATGGTAGAAGAGTTTAAGGGATGTATCGCGCTTGCAAAGCATGTGATGAATACGCTCGGCCTTTTGGATGATATCACCTGGCATTTGTCTAAGTGGGATCCGGAAAATCCGGCGAAGTACATTGGAGAGCCGGAGGTCTGGAACGAGACAGAGGCACATATCCGTGGAATTTTGGAAGAACTGGAACTGCCCTATGTGGAGGATGTCGGAGAAGCGGCATTCTATGGACCGAAGGTTGATATCAATGCCAAGAACGTGTACGGCAAAGAAGACACTATGATCACGATCCAGTGGGATGCGTTGCTTGCAGAACAGTTTGATATGTACTATATCGATCAGAACGGCGATAAGATAAGACCGTACATTATCCACAGGACATCTCTTGGCTGCTATGAGAGAACGCTGGCATGGCTGATTGAAAAGTATGCAGGAAAATTCCCGACATGGCTTTGCCCGGAGCAGGTTCGTGTACTTCCGATTTCCGAGAAATACGAGGCATATGCAGAGCAGGTGAGAAAAGAGCTTGCCGCAAATGATATTGATGTGACGGTAGATAACCGTTCGGAGAAGATCGGCTTTAAGATCCGGGAAGCAAGACTTAACAAGATTCCTTATATGCTCGTAGTGGGAGCACAGGAGGAAGAGGATAAGACCGTGTCCGTAAGAAGCCGTTTTGCAGGAGACGAGGGCGTGAAACCGTTACAGGAGTTTATCGACCAGATCTGTAAGGAGATCCGCACCAAAGAGATCCGCAAAGAAGAAGTGCAGGAAGACAAAAAGTAATTGAAGGATAAAGAAGGATGAAAAGTAACGGTAAAATGCCAAACTGGAAAACGGTTATGGGATGGGCGTTTTTTGGCGCAGGAATCCTGATGCTCGGACGATGTATTTTTCTGTGTTTCAGTCAGGACATCTGGTATGACGAGCTTTTTACAGTAGGATTTCTGCCACATTCCTATGGGGAGATTGCTTCTCTTACCGCGAAGGATGTACATCCGCCCCTGTATTATTGGATCGTAAAGTTCTTTTCTTCCTTGATAATAACATTATGTAAATTAATAGGAGCGGAGATTACTCTGGTAGCGGCAGCAAAGCTTTGTTCGGTTATACCGTATTTTCTGCTCCTGATATACTGTCTGACTTTTCTGAGGAAGCGTTTTGGGACGTTTGTGGGCGGAATGTTTTTCTTTTGTGTGTTGTCCATGCCGCAGATGAGCGCCTATATGGTAGAGGTCAGGATGTACAGCTGGGCGCTGTTCTTTGTGACGGCGGCTCTTTTGCATGCTTATGAAACCTGTACGGCAGACAGCAGAAATGTGCAGAGACTGCACGGGGCGGCACTCGTGTTGTACGGGCTGGCAGCGGCATATACACAGTATTTTGCCTGCGTAGCGGTGGTGATGGTCTACCTGTATGTGCTGGTGGCATTTTTCAGAAGAGACCGGGGCAGAATAATGGAATGGATATTCTGTGTGCTTCTGTCTGTTGCAGGATATGTTCCCTGGCTGGTCTCACTTTGGGGGCAGATCACGGCAGTGAAGGATAATTACTGGATTCTTCCGCTCAATCTCCGTTCGGTCGGCGGTTGTATAAAATTTTTATGTAAACCGGCATTTACCAATGAGACAGTTAATGTGATTCTGGCGGTGTTGTTGTTTGTTCTGTATGTCTGTTTCTTTGGAATGGCAGTTTTGCGGGAGAGACAGGAGAGAAAGCCTCAGAGGGAACTTGCGATGGCGGGGCTTTCTCTCCTGCTCGGGCTGGTAGCCTTTGGCTTTGCAGCTTCTTTTCTGATCAGACCGGTTTTCGTATACCGGTATATGCTTCCGGCGATGGGAGGTTTCTGGCTCTGTTTTGTCCTGTGTCTGGACATGGGATGGAAAAAGGAAGGACGAAGGCAGATTGCTCTGCTGTCTCTTGTGGCAGCGCTGGGAATAGCGGTGATCGGTCTGCGCGATTACCGTGCCTTTATGGGAGAAGAAGAGTATAAGATTCTTTTGATGAAGGACACACAGGAGGCACTGGCAGAGCTTCAGGAGGGAGATATCGTCCTGTACAATTTTGATCAGGTGCAGCTTGTCACTTCTTATTATGTAGATGGCCTGGAAAGCTGTCTGTGGAATGGAGAGACGGAAGAGCTGATCCGGGAAATCCTGAACAGTTCCTGTACGTTTGAAACCTTTGGAGATGTGGAAGACACACAGAAATTTCAGCAGATCAAAGAGTGGCTCAAGACGGGCAGAAGAGTCTGGTTTATCGGAAGCTTTCAGAGCCGCGAAGAGATCGTGCAGGAGATGCAGGATGCCGGATTTCAGGTGGAAGAGCAGGGAAGCTACCTGCTGGAACGGTACTGGTTTAATTTATATTCCATAAAAAATCAAGACGTATAAAAATGACAATTTGTGCAAATAATAACCTCGGTGACAGAAACCAATCATCAGAAGGCGAATTCAGGAGGTTATTATGGCAGAATTAAAGTGTGGAGTAGAAAATTGCAGTTACAACAAGGATAAATTTTGCTGCAAGGGCGATATCATGGTAGGAGGAAAGCATGCACAGAGCTGCAAGGATACCTGCTGTGACAGCTTTTCGGAGAAAAAGCCGGGAAGCTATGTCAGTTCCTTAGAGCATCCATGTAAGACGATCAGTATTGATTGCGAAGTAGTGAAATGTGTGTATAATGATAATTATAAATGTCATGCAGAGCATGTAGACATCAAGGGCTGCGGCGCCTGTGACTGTAAAGAGACGGAATGTGCAACCTTCCGCGAGGCTTAGAAAGTCTGTAGCGAAAGTGCGGAAAGCTAATCCGGCCGGCAGCAGCCTTGGAATATGCGGTGGGAAACCGGCCGGGTTTCTGCATGAGAAAAAGTGAGGAACAGGGATTGAAAAAAAGATTGAAAATGCTTCTGATCGCAGGCACAATCGCCGTCTGGGGAATGACCGGCTGCGGGGAACAGGAAGCGGTACATACAACAACGGAACCGGTAGTGGAAGAGCAGGAGACTGTGGCAGTAGAAGAGGTGGAGCAGAATACGGACCGGACGAGCGCATCTGTGGCACAGGCTGAGATCGATGAAGAGACGAAGAACGAGCTGACAGTAGAACTTTTGCAGGAAAACGAACTGGATACCTCCGTTCTGGAAAATACGCGGACAACGAAGGGATGTTCCTTCAGCCTTCCGGAGGATTTTGTGGAGTCTGAGGACCTGAAGGGGATGTACGTGACAAACCGCTATCCAATCGACGCGTCCACCATTTATTATGTGGAGCTGGATCAGGACATTTCCCTGCAGCTGATGACGCAGGATACCTTTACGGAGCAGTTGGAACAACAGTTTGTGGATACTTACGGAGAAGAGATCGACTTACAGGTGGATTCCTTTGAGAAGATCAAGATAGATGGGTATCCGGGTTTTCGGATTCTGTGCCATTATACGGTGGGAGATGTGAACATTTCCCAGTTAGAGTATGTGATCAATGCAGACAAAAGCTATGTCATCACCTACTCCCAGACCGGAGAGTATGACCGTATGGAAGAGTATGAGGCGAGTGCCGATACGATACGGCTTGAATTCTGAAAATAACTGTTGACAGTAAAGAGTGCCTATGATATAGTATCTCTTGTGTGTGAGAACATGTGTTGAGCAAAACACAGAAAACAAAGCAGAGTATCCACTCTCACCTTGCAACAAATGCGTTCGCAAGTGTTTATATTTTCTGACATAAGGATAGGGAGTATTTGTATCCGATATGAGAAGATTAGAAAGTGGATGGTTATGCTGTCCGCTTTTTTTGTGTCGTAATGCTCGCAGTGAGTGAAACTTTTTTGTGGAGGGCAAAGCCATTAGCGAATTATTTATTAACGAACAGATTAGAGACAAAGAGGTACGTGTGATTGGCGAGAACGGCGAACAGCTCGGTATCATGTCTTCAAGAGAAGCAATGCGTCTCGCAGAAGAGGCCGGCGTAGATCTGGTTAAGATAGCACCAACTGCAAAGCCGCCGGTTTGTAAAATTGTGGACTATGGAAAGTTCAAGTATGAGCAGACCAGAAAAGAAAAAGAAGCAAAAAAGAAACAGAAGGTCGTAGAGATCAAGGAGATCAGGCTTTCACCGAACATCGACACAAACGATCTCAATACAAAAGTAAATTCAGCCAGAAAGTTTATTACAAAGGGCGACAGAGTGAAGGTTACCCTGCGGTTCCGTGGCCGTGAGATGGCACACATGAATACGAGTAAGCACATTCTGGATGACTTTGCGCAGGCACTTGCGGATGTGGCAAATGTGGATAAAGCACCCAAGGTAGAAGGCCGGAGCATGACAATGTTTTTGGCAAAGAAATAACAGGAACAGATTTCTTTGTTGAAATAAATGATATCTGATGATTGATATCCGTTACATGAATAATAAATACAGGAGGAATTTTGAAATGCCAAAAATGAAGACAAGCAGAGCAGCTGCAAAACGTTTTAAAGTAACTGGAACAGGTAAGCTGAAAAGAAGCAAAGCTTATAAACGCCATATCTTAACCAAGAAGACAACTAAGAATAAGAGAAATCTTAGAAAGCCTGCTATGACAGACGCAACAAATGTTAAGAATATGAAGAAAATCTTACCTTACGTATAAATATTTATTTCTAGTGTCAATATAGGAGGAAAAAGACATGGCAAGAGTAAAAGGCGGCATGAACGCTAAAAAGAAACATAATAGAGTTTTAAAACTTGCAAAGGGCTATAGAGGAGCAAGATCAAAACAGTATAGAGTAGCAAAACAGTCTGTAATGAGAGCACTTACTTCTTCTTATGCAGGAAGAAAAGAGAGAAAGCGTCAGTTCAGACAGCTTTGGATCGCACGTATCAATGCGGCAGCAAGAATGAACGGACTTTCCTACAGCAAATTTATGTACGGATTGAAGAACGCAGGTGTTGACATGAACAGAAAGATGCTTGCAGAGCTGGCAGTCAATGATGCAGCAGGATTTACATCTCTTGCAGAGATTGCAAAGGCTAATCTGAAATAAGAGTGATATTACAAAGGATGTGGTGTATACCACATCCTTTATTTTCTTGTCACAAACCTGATATGCGCAAAAAGCGTGCGCAGAAATGGAGACTATTATGGGAGTTTTGGAAGACTGCAGACCGGAGAGGGTATTTTATTATTTTGAAGAGATATGTAAAATTCCGCATGGTTCCGGCAATATCGAAAAGATCAGCGGATATTTAAAGGATTTTGCGGATAGATTGGGCCTTGTCTGTATTCAGGATAAGAAAAAGAATATCGTGATCATTAAAGAGGCGACAGCCGGTTACGAACAGGAACCGCCGATTATTTTGCAGGGGCACATGGATATGGTGGCTGTCAAGGAACCCGGAGTAAATCTGGATATGGCCAAAGAGGGGCTTGTCCTGCAAAGAGTGGGCGATATGATCAGTGCTAAAGGGACGAGCCTTGGCGGAGACGATGGAATCGCTGTGGCGTACTGCCTTGCCCTTCTGGAGGCCAGTGACATTTCACATCCCAGACTGGAAGTGATTCTGACAGTTGATGAGGAAACAGGAATGGAAGGAGCTGCTGAGATTGATCTCTCGTTTTTGCAGGGAAGGAGGCTGATCAATCTGGACTCTGAGGAAGAAGGAGAATTTCTGGTAAGCTGTGCCGGTGGTGTGCGGGTTGATATCTGCCTGCCGGTTCGGAGAGCGCCGCTGGATGGAGGATGTTACATTCCCTACCGGGTATGCGTGAGCGGACTTCAGGGAGGACATTCCGGCACAGAGATCATCCGGGAGGGAGGAAACGCCAACCTTTTGCTGGGAAGAACTCTGGCAGAACTGCTGGCACAGAAAGTACAGTTGCGGCTGTCAGGCTGTGAGGGAGGCAGTGCAGATAATGCGATACCGACAGAGGCACAAGCACTTCTCTGGGTGGCAGCGGAGGAAGAACCCCTTTTCCGGGAAAAGATCGAACTGGTTGAACAGGAGATCCGGCAGGAACTGGGAGAGAAAGATCCGGCATTCTGTATCGAAAAGGAACGGCTGGAGGTTTCCGGGGAAACGCCTATGGTATTGGAGGAAGAGACAGCCCAAAAGGCAGTTGATCTGCTTCTGGCGCTTCCAAACGGCGTACAGGCAATGAGTGCGGATATAAAAGGGCTTGTGGAGACTTCCCTGAACCTTGGCATCATGAAGCTGAATGAGCGGGAGTTTTGCCTGGGATATGCGGTGAGAAGCTCGGTCACAAGTGCAAGGGATTATCTTTGCAGAAGAATGGAGGCTGTGGCAAGGCTGGCGGGGGCAGAACTGTCCATGCACGGAGCATATCCGGGATGGGCGTATCGCAAGGATTCTGCTCTGCGCGATAAAATGGTCCGCATCTATGAGAAAATGTACGGAAAGATGCCGGTTATCAAGGCACTGCACGCAGGAGTAGAGTGTGGTCTGTTTATGGAAAAGCTTCCGGGGCTTGACTGTGTCTCGATTGGTCCTGATATGCAGAATGTCCACACAACGCAGGAAACACTCTCGATTTCTTCCACGGAGAGAGTATGGGAATTTCTATGTGCGGTTCTACAAAGAAAAGAAGATAGTGTGAAAAATCCATATATGAAAGATTTTTCACACACGAGATTTGTGTCTGCGCGCACTTGACACAAACTCGGCATGCGCAAAAAGCGTGCGCAGAAATAAAGATTAAGATGATTGACAGGAAAACTGGAAATTGTTAGTATATAAATATATTGATAATATAAAATTCTGAAAATTATAACAACTGATGTACTTGTGGGGAAATGGGGAACACATGAAAGATACCTTAACAGGATTAGATTGCTACGAAGTATTTCTGGATAAACTGGACATGGCGATCAAAGAGGCGGAAGACAGAAGGATTGCCATTGTCTATACGGATATCAAACATTTTAAGTATATAAATGACACGTATGGCTATCAGGTGGGGGATAGTCTTTTAAGAGACTTTGCCATTGAAACCTCCATGTCGGACAGCCCATATGAGATCTGTATGGCCCGTGTCTATTCAGACAATTTTGTCAAAGCAGTTCGCCTTGATCTGGATGACCGGTCAAAGTGGACAAATGAAGAGTACAAGGAATTCGTCTATCAGATCAATCAGGAACTGGAGCAGAAATTCAGGGAGAAATATCTGAACAGCAGACTTCAGCTCTGCACGGGGATAGCGATCATAGACGCAAACAGCCGCAACCGGAATGCTGAGACAGTCGTTTCCAATGCAAATCTTGCCAGAAAAGTGGCTAAGGAGATGGAGAATGACTGCTGTGTCCTGTTCGACCACAGTATGATGGAAGGCATCAAGCGCGAAGTAGAGATCACCTCCTATATTCCTAAGGCAATCGCCAACCGGGAATTTAAGGTATATTATCAGCCCAAGATGGAAACAGAGACCTTTAAGCTTGTGGGGGCAGAGGCTCTTGTGCGCTGGCAGAGACCGGATGGCAAATTCGTTTATCCGGATGAATTTATCCCGCTGATCGAGAGAAGCGGGCAGATTGTGGATGTTGATTACTATGTATATCGGGAAGCCTTTCAGTTTCTGGCGAAGAGACTTCAGGAGGGAAAGAAGGTAGTGCCGATTTCCCTGAATGTTTCCAGAGTTCATTTGAATAAGATGAATATTCTGGAGTACGTGAAGGAACTGTTTGAAGAATTCAAGATTCCGCATGATCTGGTGGAATTTGAGCTGACAGAAAGTATCTATCTGGACAATACAGAGAAAGCGTTGCAGTTAGTGGACGGTTTACATAAAATGGGAACAAAGGTCTCGATGGATGATTTCGGTTCCGGCTATTCCTCTTTGAATCTGCTGAGCAGACTGCCCATTGATATTATCAAAATGGATAAGGTATTCCTCAAAGATCACAATCTGCACGAGAGTGACAAGATTATTATTTCCTGCGTCGTGGATATGGCGAAGAAACTGAAGATTACCTCCCTGTGTGAAGGCGTGGAAACACTGGAGCAGAGCGACTATCTGAAAGAGGTAGGCTGTCAGATCCTGCAGGGATATTATTTTTCAAAGCCCATATGCCAGGAAGAATTTGAAAAGTATATGGAGCAATGTCAGATTTAAAGCAACCGTTCGGTCCTCATAGTCCATAAAAGCGGCTGTTCCGCTTAGAAAATGCATTGCTACAATTAAAAAAACAAAAAGTAAAAATATACTTGCATTTGGCAGGAATGTTTGCTATAATTCTTGATGTTGTCGGGATGTGGCTCAGGTGGTAGAGCGCTACTTTAGGGAAGTAGAGGCCGCAGGTTCAAGTCCTGTCATTCCGATGTAGGAAACCTCACAGATTTCGTAAAAGGAGTTTGTGAGGTTTTTGTGTTATAAAAAATAAAGAGGAATATTTCAGACAATTGCGAAACTGAAAATTTATGTTTGAAGTGTACACTTTATGGTGAATGTTTATGAGGTGTGTAATTGACTAAGGAATATTGGTGAAATGAGGAGAAAGATGAAAAAGAGATGGAATACGGGCGTGCTGTTGTTTGTGTTGGCAGCATTTCTGAGTGGCTGCGCAGGTAAGGAAAGTAACATTGAGAAAGAGAATGATGTGGCAGTCGAAGTGGAGAATGAAGCTGAGACGACAGAGGGAACAGAGCAGGAAGAGACAGACCGGGAAGAAGCAGAAGAGACAGAACTGGAAGCCATAGAACGGTATGATGTGGATTTTGATGGAAGGTATGCGATCGGTGGGAAAGATGTCTTTTTCGGCTTTGGAGATAAGATTTACCGGCTGGATCGGGAAAAGGATGAAGTGGAGGTTCTGACAAGCTTTTCAGAAGATCAGGAAGCGGACTCTTTTGAAATGAAATATGATCTGTACCTGAGCGGAGAATACCTGTATTATCTCAGGACTACTTATGATGAAGAGACTGCAGAGCAGACGGAAAAGGATATCTGGAAGATAGATACCAGAAGCGGGGAAAAAGAAAAGCTCGGACTGGATGCAGAGGAAATCACTACTCTGTATGTGGCAGACCAACAGTTATATTACTGGTATTGGGACGAGGAGTATAACAGAAAGTATAAGGTCTATGAACTGGATGCAGAGGGAAATCCAGGGCAGCCATTGACGGGAAAGAAAGAAGATCTGTACTTTTCCATGCCACAGGGCTATTCCGAGCCATATTGCGGCGGTTACATTAACTATCCGTATCAGATCAGCCATTTTGATAAGATGCTTCTGTTGGATGAAGAATCTACGTATGTGATCTATGATCCGGAGACAAAAGAGGAAGAAACAATTCCAGCGCTTGGTCAGGTTTTGTATTATGATGGAAAACATTTGCTTTACAATGTATGGGCATATGATACAGAGGACGGAGAAGAACATTTCTATTATAAAGATGTAATATCCGGACAGGAGACGGAGATACCATACAGAATACGTTCTGTGATCGGTGCGGATCAGGCTGGAATTTATTATGCGGTCTATGATGAGGAAGGCGAGATCCTTGGTCCGACCACAGAGACGATATCCTATGCACGCTTTGAAGATCTGGCAGAAGGAAAGAGCGGCGAAACGGCAAGAGAGCTTACAAAAAGCGGATATGTGAAAAACTCATTGAATCTGTTTGAACAGGGCTTTCTCACCCTGCATGCCGGAAGCTATTATGCACTGGAGACAATAGATGCCGATGTTGTGTTAAAGCATGTGGGAATGGATGAAACGAATCCTTATGAGAGGGATTGTGGAACTCTGGCTTCAAGTAAGCTGAAAGACTTTGGAGAATATACCTATACGTCAGGAAGTGAGAACTGCCCGGTATGCGGAAAACTGACGCTGGTCTATTATCAGGAGGGACTGAGCATCGACGAAAAGAAACCCGGAGATGCCAAGATCAATGATACGATCCAACAGAATATAGAAAACGATACACAGGTGAAACTTGAGGAGTTTAAAGACGAAGAATGTGATTTTCATAATGATCCGTTTGCGAGCGAAATGTGCTGCAACAGCTTTAGCTCTGACGTGACAGTCTCCTATCAGAGTGATGATTATGTCGGACTGCTCTATGACGTGTACGAGTATTATCGGGGAGCGGCCCACGGACTGCCGGGGCGTTATTTTACGCTCTATGATAGAAATACCGGAGAAGAACTTTTCCTGGATGATATCCTGGCAACCTCGGGCGAGGAACTGAATGCGATTCTGGTACAGAAATTTCAGGAGTATGAGTATGCGGATGATCTCAGCATGGATTATATTCAGGAAAATGCCGGATTTTATACAGGACACGAACTGCAGGCCGGAGGATTTTATCTCAATGAAAAAGGGTTGGTATATTTCTTCGGTGCCTATGAGGTCGCCGGTTATGCGGCAGGAATGCCCTCGGTAGAGATTCCCTATGAGGACCTGGAGTGGAAGATAGATCTATATTAAAGATATCAGACGATGTGGACTAGCCAGAAGAACGGAAACGGAGAGCGGTATAACATGATTGATAAAGAAAGCTTTCATGTATTGAATTATGTAAAAAAAGAAGAGTATTCCGGCAGCATGGATGGGATGCGTTACATGCTGAAAAAAGAAAAGAATGCGGAAGAAGATGTGATACGCGTGACCGTATGGCCGGAGCCACTGGGCATTTTCAAGACACCGGAAGAACTGAAAACCGTTACGGAGGTGCCGCTGACCAAGGAAGGCGTGGAACAGGCGGCTGACTGGTTGAATGAACAATATCAGAGCCGCGAGGAATACTGGATAGAAAACCAAAAGAGACCGTGGACAGAGTTTATAAACTGAAGCTGCGTACGAAAACAGACGATAACAAATGCTAGGGATACCGCGAAAGGGAAAGAAATGACGGATTATAAGAATCATAAAAAAGGAACAACTGTTAAAAAAGAGAACGAAAAACGCTGCCCGGTGTCGGCCAGATGCGGTGGATGCCGCTATATCAATCTTCCCTATGCAGAACAGCTCAGAAAAAAACAGAAAACGCTGCAGGAACTGCTGGCAGAGTTTGGGAAAATGGAGCCCATTGTAGGGATGGAGAATCCCCTGCACTACAGGAATAAAGTACATGCAGTCTATGATTTTCAGAAAGGAAAAGGAATTGTTTCCGGGATTTATCAGGAAGGAAGTCACGACGTGGTTCCGGTAGACAGCTGTATGATTGAAAATGAAAAGGCAGATGAGATCATTGTGTCCATCCGCGAGCTTGCAAAATCCTTTAAGATTAAGACCTATGATGAAGATACCGGCTATGGACTGCTACGGCATGTGCTGGTCAGGACGGCACACGCAACCGGTCAGATCATGGTGGTGATGGTCCTGGGATCACCGATTCTTCCCTCCAAGAAGAATTTTGTTAATGCGTTATGTAAACTACATCCGGAAATAACCACGATTGTGATCAATGTCAATAATAAGAGAACCAGCATGGTGCTCGGCGACAAAGAACAGGTTATTTACGGAAAAGGATATATAGAGGATGTGCTTTGCGGAAAGACATTCCGCATTTCCCCAAAATCTTTTTATCAGGTAAATCCGGTGCAGACGGAAAAACTGTACCAGACGGCGATAACCTATGCAAAGCTGACAGGAAAAGAGACAGTGATCGATGCCTACTGCGGCATCGGAACAATAGGAATTGCCATGTCGGATCATGTTAAGAAGGTGATAGGCGTCGAATTGAATAAGGACGCTGTACGTGATGCGGTGTTTAATGCAAAGTGCAATCAGGTCAAGAACATTGATTTCTACCAAAATGATGCGGGACGCTTTATGGTACAGCTTGCGCAGGCGAAGGAGAAGATCGATGTCGTGTTCATGGATCCGCCAAGAAGTGGCAGTACCGAGGAATTTATGGATGCCCTTTTCATGCTGGCGCCGGCCAGGGTCGTCTATGTCTCCTGCAATCCGGAGACACAGGCGAGAGATCTGCGATATCTGACCGGGGCGGGACGCTACCGCGTAGAGAAGATGGTGGGGGTGGATATGTTTCCGTTTACTGTGCATGTGGAGACGGTAGTTCTTCTGTCCCAACAAAAAGCTGATGATCATATCGAGATAGAGATCAATCTTGATGAGA